>JBCDFY010000103.1:0-24325 GCA_039176995.1 Bacteroidota bacterium | reverse complement strand
CAGGAATTGAAGTAAGTAACAATGAAGGTGAAAATCAATTAAGATTCAACATTAAAGCCCGAATTCAGGATGATTCAGGAGATGGTGTAAACAGTGTTAAAATCTTTTGTTTTGACTGGACAATACTTTTAGGTGGTTACAATCATAATGTTCAATTTATTTACCATGACAGCCTTATCTTAGACGGTCTTGATCCTCGGCAAAGAGCCACACTTTTAGAAATCGCTCATAATAAATCCCAAAAACATAATTTACAATATATCATCAACGCTAATCAAGATGCTCTTGAGTCTACTAAAATTTATCTTGGCGATAATTATGCCAATATTGTTGAAAATAATGTTGTAATAGAACTTACTGATGAATCTATTCAGAGTAAATTGTTAGGTGTTCAAGTCGAATTAGACGATGAATAAAAGCTAATTCTTATGTGACGGTCATGTGACTAAGCTAAAAGTGGAAATCTTAAACACTGAATATCAAATATTTAAAAAATGACCTCATATGATGATCAACTTCTATTAGAAGACTTTTATTGAAATTATTACGAATTCCTATTTCATAATCTTACCAAAACATTCTCACCTTTCCGTATCTTTGCGCCCTTAAAATTTCAACCAATGCAGCAATCTAAAATATTTGAGCATTTTCGACGACAAGGTGCTCAAATGAAGAACCGATTAGAGCGCGTAGAGGAAATCTATTTTCAGATTCAATTTGATGATTTTGGGGCGTCTATTCAGACCGTGGATGCGAAAGGTAAGGCAGTGGAAGTCAGCTACTTAAACTACAGTGGTTCGGTGCGACAAGTGCTGCGGATGTTGGAGCAAATCCAAGATCGAAATAGCTTTGTAATTGATTGGGAGAAACCGCAAGATCAGATTTATTTGGCGGAGCATGATTACTTAATGGAGTCCTTGCGCACTTGCGATAATGTGATTGATGGAAAAAAAACTTTGCTGCAGTTTAGCAAGCGAGAAGCACAGTTGAAATTGGTATTGAAACGCCAAGAAAAAGAGGACGGAACGATTGCTAATTTGATGGAGAGTAAGGTGGTTTTAGAGTACGATGGTCAACCCATTGAGGACTTTAAATTAATTACAGAAAATCATCTACTGGCTAGTGGAGAGATTGTAGAAATCCAGCCCTTGGGTGGCAATTTTATGAGCCTTTCTTACTTCAATACGACACTAACGAATGACGAATTAATGGTCTTCCTCTCGCTGTTTTATTCCAATATTGAACAAATAGGAAAGGTCGTTTTTGAAGATTATAAATTTGCGCATTCAGACGAAAAAGTAGAAGCTCGACCTTGTTTGATTTTTGAAAAAATTGATACGGACGAATCGTTGTTGATGCGTGTTGGACAAGTGCTGCCAGAGTTGAGTGTGGAAGTGTTGGAGCAGTTTGAATTGTATCGTTTTGCGGAAGTAAATGAGATGGAAAAGGTCGTCACGATCAAATACATTGAGCGCGAACCGATCGAATTGCACGTCCAAGAAGTGACGAAACTACTCAAAAAACAAACCCCCAAAAAACGTCTAAAAAAAGATCGCGCAGAAATATTGAAAGAAGGTGATTTATTCATCATTCCAAAAGAAATCGCCGCCAATTTCATCTATAACGAACTCCCAGAACTCATCTTGCGCTACCAGCTCTTCGGCGCAGAAAAACTCAAATCTTACAAAATTTCAACCGCTTCTCCATCCATTTCTCTGAGTCTCGATCATGGTATTGATTTCTTTGAAGGCGATGTACAATTGACTTTTGGAGAGGAAAGCATGAATTTATTTGATGTGCTGAATCAATACAACAAAAATCGCTATGTACAACTGAGCGACGGAACGCACGCCATCGTGAATGAGAAATACATTCGTCGTTTAGAGCGCATTTTTAACAAAAAAGGCAAGGATGGCGAAGCGCAAGTTTCCTTCTTCGATATGCCTTTGGTAGAAGAGTTGATAGACGAAAAAATATCGGGAGAAGTCTTCCAGCGTCCGCGTGAATTTTACAAAGGTTTGAACGAAGTAAAAGAGCAAAAAGTAGCGTTACCAGAAGTAAAAGCAACCCTTCGTCCCTATCAAAAAGAAGGTTTTAAATGGTTGAATTATCTGAATGAATATCAACTCGGTGGTTGTTTGGCGGATGATATGGGATTGGGGAAAACGCTGCAAACCATTGCACTTTTGGCGTCCAAATATACCGACAAAAAACAAAAGCCTTCGCTCATCATCATGCCGCGAAGTTTGCTCTACAACTGGAAGCGCGAGGTGGAAAAATTCGCGCCTCAAATGAGTACCTATATCTTCCACGGCAATGATCGCGATTATGAAAAAGCCATGAGCGTCAACCTCATTTTGACAACTTACGCCATCGCTCGAAATGAAATCGAGAAGCTCAAAGAAGAAGCATTTTTTTACGTCATTTTAGATGAATCGCAGAACATCAAAAACGTGAATGCACTTACGACCAAAGCGATTATGTTGCTCAAATCAGAGCATCGGTTGGCTTTGAGTGGAACGCCTGTGGAGAATAATTTAGGCGAGTTGTATTCGCTCTTCCGCTTTTTGAATCCAACGATGTTTGGAACATTGAGCAACTTTGGGAAAAACTACCTTTCACCCATTCAAAAGTATGGTGACAAAGGTGCGATGCAGCATTTGCGCAAGAAGATTTATCCCTTCATTCTGCGTCGTTTGAAGAAGAATGTACTGGACGATTTGCCTGATAAAATTGAGCAGACTCTGTATGTAGAAATGTCCGACGCGCAGCAGCGATTGTACGAGCAGCGAAGACAGTTTTATCAGGTAGCCATCAAGTCTCAAATTTCTGAAAAGGGCGTGAGTGGCGCGCAGTTTTTTATTTTCCAAGCCTTAAACGAACTGCGTCAAATTGCTTCCATTCCAGAGAATATGTCCGATGGCAAAGTACTTTCTCCTAAGCGAGAATTGCTAGAAGAACAACTTCTGGACACCGTAGCAAATGGTCATAAAGCCTTAGTTTTTGCGAATTATTTATCTGCGGTAGAACTGATTTGCGAAGCCGTTGAGAAAGCAGGCATTGACTATGTGAGTATGACAGGCGCAACGCGAGATCGCCAGAAATTAGTAGATCGCTTCCAAAATGATCCTGATTGTAAGGTATTCATAATGACCTTGAAAACAGGTGGAACAGGACTGAATTTAACGGCTGCGGATACCATTTTCATCTTCGATCCTTGGTGGAATGTCGCTGCCGAAAATCAAGCCATTGACCGCGCGCATCGCATTGGTCAGCAAAATAAAGTATTGGCGTACAAATTGATTACGCAGGGAACGATAGAAGAAAAGATTTTGCAGTTGCAAGAAGCAAAAAAGGAGCTATTCGATAATATTATTACGACGGATAGCAATGCTTCGAAATCGTTAACGGAGGAGGATATTAATTTTATTTTGAGCGTGGGGTAATAGGATACACTAAGCAACAATAGTATGAAATAGAGGATATTTGAACTTTCAACATTTACATAAATTGTCGTTAGATTAGAGCAAATAACAATTGAGAATGAAGTATTTCGTGTTTCTATTACTAATACTTTTTTCCTGTTCAGATCAAAAGAGATGTGAAGAAATCAAGGAACTGTATAGCGATGAAAAGGTAAAGCTAGTTCATAAGTATCCTAATTGCAATGATAAAGATACTTATATCAGAATTCATTATTATCCAAATGGGCAAAAAAGTAGTTATGGTAAATTTATCAATAATTTAAAAGAAGGAGAGTTTAAGACTTGGTATGAAAATGGTCAGCTATCTGCTGTTTGGGAAACCAAAAACGGCAGGTCTCATGGAAGAGTGGCCTGTTACCATGAAGATGGAAACCTAGAAAGAGAAGCTATGATAGAAGGAGAAAAGGGATACTTTAAGTTCTACAGTGAAGATGGAGAATTAAAACTAGAAGGAGTGTTGTTAAATGATAGTATAAAATCTGGAATTTGGATTGAATACTATGAAAATGGTAATCCAGAATATAAGTGGCAATATAAAAATGGGCTTTTAGAAGGCAGGTGTAGTACATATTACAAAAATAATAGACTTGAAAGTATTTTGGTATATAGTGACAATTCACTAAAAGATACAATTGTAATATACGATTCTTTAGGAAATGAATTATATGCAAAAAACGATTGAATTATCTCTTATCAATATTAAAAGAGATACTGATTAGGACTTAATAGCATTTTACTATACTCACTTAAACCATCACTCATTCACTCATTAAGCATGAATTTAACAACAGTCGCAAGAATATTAAATCAGCAATACAACAAAACGGAGTTAGAGCAAAGTTTTCGGACGTTGGCGAGGATTTTTGTGGTGAATAATTTCGATTACTTGGCGCAACAAGGGGTCTCGCGATTTGAGTTGGATTTGAGTCGACAAAAGACCTATAATAAAGAAAATCTATCGCGACTGTGCGCCATTCCTTTTTCTAGCAAAACCATCTTCCACAAATTTAGGGACAGCTTACTCAATGATACCCAATTGCTTTTGGATAATATTATTTGGGTGGAATCGCTGCATCAAGATGATATTGAAGCCAAATATAATATTTCAGTTTACACCGTCACTACCAAAAAGTTATGGAACAGCTACTCGCGTACAGAAGTAACGATCAAAGAACAATTCAAGATGTTTCGCGCTGAAAATGCGGCAGGTTGGTATGCGCAACGTCCTGAATTTTCCCTTTCCTTACCCGCTGGACTTCGCCAAATTTTAGCGCAATATTACGAAACGCCAGAGAACGCCAAATTCTTGCCGCTAGAAGAAATTGAGCCCACAGATTATGTCTATGAGCAAGGCGAAAAGGATATTTTTATGGAGTTACCATTTTTGATGGCCTACTCTAGTCAGGATAATATCAAAGTAACCAATAAAGGACGACCCGCAGCGACCACAATCGGAAAAATGCAGCGTAAACTCAACCTCAAAGAGTTCTTTCCAGAAGAAAAAAAGGAGAAGACATTGAAGCAATTGCGCTCGTTTCTACTAGCGGGTTTAGTCGTCACGATGAACAAAAAGCAAATGGAAAGTGGCGATACCGCTTCCATGCTCAAAGACGTGATTTTTCGGAAAAACTACTTAAATCGCTTTGAAAGTGCGCCCATCGTTTTGCATCATTTGAAAGGTATGGGCTACATTGATTATGATGAATTACCCGCCACAGAATCCAATATGTTCAATGTATTGCGCAGAATGCCTGTGGACAAATGGGTGAGCTACGAAAACATCGAAGACTTTATGCGCTACGCCATTTTGGAAGTAAAACCCATTATGGAATACGCCGCTGCGAATAAATTGTTTTTTCAATATAAAGACCCAGAAGCCACTTATTACACCGACAAACACTACATCCGAAAAGGACAATATAGAAGAGCCATCATGGAACCATTTGTGAAAGGTTGTTTCTTCTTTTTCGCCAGTTTTGGCTTAGTGGATATTGCTTACAACAAAGTAGATGTAAGTACTTTGGGGCAGACTGCTTTTTCGCCCTATGATGAATTGAAATATGTACGCCTTACGCCACTAGGCTATTACATCACAGGCAATACAGACATTTATGTTCCTCCAAAAGGTTCTAGCGGTTCAGAAATTTTATTGTCCGAAGATTCTTTGACGATTATCGTAGATGCAGAAGATGAAGTAGCAGGCACTTTACTAGAACCGTATGCCGAACGCATCAGTCAAAGTCGCTTTCAAACTGACTATCGTATTTTCTTGAAAGAGTGTCGTTCTAAAAAAGAATTGAACAATAAAATCAACCTTTTTCAGCAGTTCATTAGCAATGAATTGCCGAGCAATTGGGAAGCCTTCTTTGCAGAATTGCGTAGAAAAATTGATCCTTTAGACGAAATAAAAGACATTCGGATTTTCAAAATTCCTTCGGATAATGATACTTTAATTCGCTTAGTGGCGCGCGATGCGAAGTTGAAAAAGTTGGTTATCAAGGCAGAAGGTTATCATTTGCTGATTGAGAAAAGTAAAATGTCTGCTTTCAAGAAGCGATTGCAAGAGTTTGGGTATTTTATGACGAGTTAGAGATTTGTAGTGATGGAAATATAATACTCCAGGATTAAGCTCTTCGGTTTCCGCTTACCAATCAGAGACTATTCGCAACATTATATATTTCATAAAATCAGGGATTTATCAATGTGATTTGATTTCTTGCCAAAGACTTACTAAGTTTACTGCATCAAAACAACTTCATTATGAATCGCAGGCAAGCTATCGGAACAATCGCACTGGGCACAGCAGCTATCACTTTTTTCCCACAGTGCCAATCCATTATCGTTCCTACCTTTAAGAATTTTGAAGTACAACCTAAAGCCTATAAGTTGCTTACACATTTGGCAGATGTTATTCTACCTAAAGGAGAACTGCCCATTGAAACCGTAGAACCAACGGCTGAATATATTTTAAATGTGATAGATGCTTGCTACAGCTCAGAAGATCGTACGAAATACTTAGAAGGTTGGGCGGCTTATCAAACCTACGTAGAAGAAGAAGTACAGCGCAAACCAAAAAAATGGGACGAAGCGCAGACCAATACAGTACTAAAAAAACTAGAGCTAATGCTAGAAGAAGACAACGCCTTTGCGGGCTTTTATAAATCTACGAAGTATTTAACGCGCCAGCACTTCACTACTTCTGAGCATTACATGAAAGATTATTTAGAATTTGAATTTATTCCAGGACGTTACGAGCCTTGTGTAGCCGTTTAATGATTATTCTATAATCCGCTCAATTGGCATCACTAAAATATCTTCTGCACCCAGCTCTTTCAACGGACGAACCACCTTCCAAAAGTCAGTCTCTGTCAATACAGCGTGCATAGCTACCCAACCTTCTGCCGCCAACTGCATCACTGTTGGACTTTTTACTCCTGGCAAAAGTGCAATAATCTCATCTACTTTGGCATAAGGTGCATTGAGTAGAACATATTTTTTATTCCTAGCATTCATCACCGCATCCATGCGGAAAAGGAGTTCTTCTAGTAATTCTTTTTGCTTGGTATTCAACTTTTTGTTAGCAACTAGAACTGCCTCCGATTGCATCAGGATTTCAACTTCTTTCAAGCCATTGCTACACAAGGTACTTCCTGTGCTTACTATATCAAAAATGCCATCTGCCAAGCCAATATTGGGTGCGATCTCTACCGAACCGCTAATCTCGTGGATGCTTGCTTTCACTTTTGCTTTGTCTAGATACCGCTGTAAAATGACAGGATAAGAAGTTGCTATTTCTTTGCCTTCAAAATACTGAATTCCTGGATAATCAATGTTTTTGGGAATAGCCAGAGACATTCGACAACGAGAAAATCCTAATCGTTTGATGATCTCTACTTCTTTTTTAGCCTCCACCACCACATTTTCCCCCAGTATGCCAATATGCGCGATTCCATCCTCTACATATTGCGGAATATCATCGTCTCTCAAAAGCAATAATTCTAACGGAAAAGTGGAAGCACTTGCCATCAAAGTACGCTTGTTCGTACTATATTTGATACCACACTCTTGAAGCAAATCATTACTTTTATCACTTAGTCTTCCTGATTTCTGGATGGCGATTCGTAGTCGTTTGTTATCCATGATTCCTTTTTTGCCGCAAAAGTAGGTTTAATTTGTTGATCTGGAAACCTTAACTTGGCTATCAAAACAAAACAATTTGAAAAACTTACTTCAGAGCATCAAAGTTGTGAATGATTTAACCTATTCTGATGAGGACTTATAATTGACTGGTCTCCGAATAAGGCTAACATTTCATCCTCTTTCTGGCGCATCAATTTTTCTTCTTGCTCACCTTTATCTTTATAACCACAAAGGTGAAGTACCCCATGTATGAGTACTCGATTTAGTTCTTGCTCAAAACTCACTTGGTGCTCCTTAGCATTTTCTCGCACTCGATCTATGCTAATAAAAATATCGCTGTGAATGATGGGTGGTTCGTCGTAAGGGAAAGTGATAATATCGGTAAGCGTATCGTGTTGGAGGTATTCTACATTGATCTTATGCAAATAATCATCGCTGCAAAAAATGTAGTTGATGACTTTTAGCGTGCAATTTTCGCACTGGATGACTGCTCGAACCCATTGCATTCTTTGCTCTTCTTGAGGCAATTCAAAATCAATATCTTCTGTAAAAAAGGAAATCACATTTTCTTCTTCTTCGAGAAAATGTGATTCAAGAAAGTCGAGCATAGAAATAGGAATTATACTTTAAATCTCATTTCCACAGTTCGCCCTTTGTTAGTGTAGTCTAGTTTATCGCACAATTGCTGCATGAGGAAAACACCTCTTCCACCACACTCACATATATTTTCAGGTGAAGTAGGGTCAGGAAGACTTTTGTAGTCGAAGCCGTTTCCTTCATCAGAAACCTTGAAGGCTACATCTCGATTACGTCTTTCAAAAGAAATTTGAACTTTCTTATTTTTATTTTTCCCATTGCCATGTATAATAGCATTGTTGACGGCTTCCGTTAAACTGATAAGCACATTACCGTAGGTTTCTTTCTTAATTTCGAACTTAGAAAATACGTAAGAAACAAAGTTTTCTACCTGAGCAATTTGCTGTTGTTGCGACGGAAGGGTTAGCATCAATCTGCTACCAACAGACTTTAAAGAAGGCGGTTGATTCATAATATGACAAGTGTAATTTTTACCCAATAAATACTGTTTTGATTAATAATCGAATGCGGTAATCGGCTTTAATTTAATCTTTTGGGGTTGCTTGTCAAGTGTGTTACGGGATGAATCACATTCAGGGATGAAGTGTATGTGAATATTTGCTTTATAAGTGCAAGTTGTGAAAAATTATGAAGAAAGTCAAGCGTTAAACAAATGTTAAGCAAATTTTTCTTAAAAAAGCCTTAAAAAAATGAACACTTTTAGCTTTCAATAGCCGATTGTATTTCATTGATTATCAATACCATACTAAAACGCGTGAGGCTGTCAATTGTTTGTTATTATGACTTAATGTAAAAGATTTGGTCACTTTTGATTTGTTTTTTGATTGAGCAGTTCTTGTATTTTCAATTGTCCAATGGATTATCTTATTTTGCAGCATGAGCATGAATCTTCCTCTTAAAATAGCACGACGGTATCTATTCGCTAAGAAATCTACGAATGCCATTAACATTATCACGGGCATTTCCATTTTTGGTATCACTGTGCAAGCAGCTGCCTTTATTTTGGTGCTTTCTGTCTTCAATGGCTTCGAGGAACTATTGTTAAGTCTGTTCAGTAACTTCAATCCAGAGATTAAAATCACGCCTCAAAAAGGAAAGACCTTTGCGGAAGACAGTATTTCCGTAGATAAATTGTTAAAAATTGAAGGCGTCACGCACATTTCCAAAACTATAGAGGAAACTGCTTTTTTTGAATACAAAGACAATCGTGCTTTTGGAACGATAAAAGGAGTAGATGACAATTTCAAATATGTGAACAACATAGACTCTACCATTCATGACGGAGGTTATGTTTTGCAACTAGGTTCTGAGTCTTATGCTGTTTTGGGTTTGGGAATGCGTTCTAAGTTGAGAGTGGATATAGAAGATGATTTCACAGCGCTAACGGTTTACATGCCCAAGCAAAAACGCGTGAGTCCGCTCTCCACAGAATTACCATTTCGCAAGCAATTTCTTTATCCCATTGGGGTATTTTCTTTCCAACAAGATTTCGACAACAAATACATTATTACCAATCTAGCATTTTGTCAAAAACTCTTAAACCAGCCCAATCAGATTGGTGCATTAGAATTAAAACTAGCACAAAATGCAGATGTCAAATCAATCAAAAAGCAAATCGAAAACTTGGTTGGCGACACCTTCATTGTCAAAGACCAGTACGAGCAAGAGGAGACTTTTTTGAAACTGATGAATATTGAAAAATGGCTCGCTTTTGCCATACTAACTTTAACACTTTTTTTAGTCGCTTTTAATATTATCGGTTCGCTCTGGATGATCGTTTTGGAGAAGAAAAAGGATATTTCCATTCTCAAATCTATGGGGACGCAAGACAAAAGCATCCGCAATATTTTCTTGTACGAAGGCTTGCTGCTTTGTGGTGTTGGACTAGTGATTGGTTTTGCCATTGCATTTTTATTTTACATACTACAAAAAACCTTTGGCATCATTCCAATTCCTCCAGGCTTCATTGTAGATTCTTATCCGATGAACATCAAGCCCACAGATTTTCTAGCCGTAGCAACAGTTGTACTCTTCGTCGGCTTTTTGGCGTCCATTCCTGCAGCAATTAGGGCGAAGAAAATACCCGCGATGGTGCGAGAGGAATAGCAACCAACTAAATAGGCTTGTGCTATGTTTTCTATTTGTGAACAAAATCCTTGAATTATGCAAAACCTAGTAGATTTAATTTTAGAACAGCCTAATGCTCCAAGTATTATTGAAGAAGCAAAGACGCGCTTGGAGAAAGAAAAAGAATCACGACAACATTTTTATGCCATCATTGATGAGAACATCAAAGCAGAATTTGTGAATGGACAAATTATTTATCATTCGCCTGTGAAGAAGGAACATAATGATGTAGCAGGTGGATTGTTCTTTTTGCTCAAAGGATTCGTTACAAAATTTAAGCTAGGTTACCTAGGCTTTGATAAATTAATGGTTTCGCTCACGCGTAATGATTTTGAGCCCGATATTTGTTTCTTCAATCAAGAAAAGGCACAGCATTTTGAGAAAGGACAAATGCATTTTCCTGCACCCGACTTGGCAGTAGAAGTGCTCTCTTCTAACGAACAGCATGATAAAGAAGTGAAGTATAAAGACTACGAGCTGCATGGCGTGAAAGAATATTGGATAATTGACCCGAATACAGAAACCGTGGAGCAATATTTATTGAAAGAAGAAAAATATGAATTACATCTGAAAGCAACAGACGGACATATTGAAAGCATTGCTGTGGAAGGTTTTCGCATCCCGATTCGAGCTATTTTTGATGAACAGCAAGGCATGGAAGCATTAATGAATCTTTTACAAAAAGAAGAAGATAAGTAATGAGAACAACTGATAGTATGACAATAGCTCCAAGCCAACTACAACTTCGTCTTATTCAAAAAACAGACAATGCCATCGTTGCGAAGATTATCCGCGAAACGATGACACAGTTTGGCTGCGTTGGAGAAGGCTACGCTTACGTTGATCCTGAAATTGATGATATTTATACGGCTTTTAATGAGGAACGAACAAGATTTTGGGTGCTAGAGAATGAGCAAGGGAAAGTGATTGGTTGTGGTGGTATCGCGCCTCTAAAAAATGGAGCAGCAGACACTTGCGAACTGCAAAAACTCTACTTTTTGGAAGAAGCAAGAGGCAAAGGTTTTGGTCGAAAGTTGACGGAACTGTGTTTGCAAACCGCGAAGGAATTAGGCTACAAAAAATGCTATCTCGAAACCGTAGAACGCATGACCGCAGCCAATGCGATGTACCAAAAAATGGGTTTTGAAAAGCTCTGCGGAAACATGGGCGATACTGGACATTGTAGTTGTGATTCTTATTATGTAAAAATGCTTTGAAAATAAGCAATTTTACTTGGTAACCATTCCAGTTGATGGTGTAGAAATGCGAGAACTTGGAGATTTTAAAAATCTCCAAGTTCTAGTATGCATATTTACAGATGCCCTGACATTGTTAGCTTATCAAGCATCTAGGGAATATCAAAAACTCAAAACTATTTCATGCTATGGATTACTACCAATATCGCTTTCACTGCTCTACTGAACTCAACGAAATCCTAATCGCGTTGTTGAGCCAATTTCCCTTTGATACTTTTCAAGAGCAAGAGGATGGTTTAGAGGCTTATATTCCTGCTGATTTAGTAGAAAGCAAAATTGAGGAAAACCTATCCATATGGCAACAGCAGTTTGAATTTCAATACGAAAAAAACTTCGTCAAAGCCCAAAATTGGAATGCGGTTTGGGAGTCCAATTTCCAGCCGATTATCGTAGATGAGTTTTGCGGTATTCGCGCCGATTTTCATGAACCAATTCCCAATGTGGAACATGAACTTATTATTCAACCCAAAATGGCATTTGGCACAGGACATCATGCGACTACTTTTCAAGTTATCCAGATGATGGAGCATTTGCCGCTGGAAGGAAGAAGGGTATTTGATTATGGTTGCGGTACGGGTATTTTAGCGATTCTAGCGTCCAAATTGGGAGCAAGTACAATTGATGCCATTGACATAGACGAATGGTCAAAAGAAAATACTGAGGAAAACGCTACCCTAAATCAGGTAAAAACCGTTGAGGTATGGCGCGGCGACCTTTCGACCTTGCGCGACAATGGCTATGATTGTATATTAGCAAATATTACATTTAATGTAATTTCATCTTCCCTAACATCGTTATATAGCAAACTACACCTAGGAGGATACTTGATTACTTCGGGTTTCTTTCCAGCAGATGCTGAACGTCTAAAAACACAAGCCGGAAACTTGGGACTACGAGTTATTCGAGAATCGCAAAAAGGAGATTGGGCTTGTGTTTGCTTTCAAAAATAAGTGAGCTAACCAACTTGTAGGTCATAGAACTGCGACATCAAGTACTTTCAAGTATTGAATGGAAGTCGTTTTCATACCTTACAAGTCTTCAACCATAAGACCCTATAACCATAAATCGCTCATTCGTCATTGCAAAAAAGGAATAATTATGCAAAAATTAATACCTACACTTTGCCTACTCTTATTATTTGCCTTTTCTACTCATGCACAAAAACGAGTAGATCATTTTTCTGAAAATCCTTCTGAATTTATTGGGCAACTCAAGATCTATATGGTGGCTGGTCAGCCAAGTGTATTAGAAAAGACTTTTGAAGAGTTCAAGAGAATATTTGACAGTGGAATGTTCACACAGCCAGAAATGGACACCATCGTTGCTACGGGTAATAAGATGTTGACCATGCGAATGCAAGCCAATCCTTTTTTCAAAAATTATTTAGGCTGTTTGACCCTCATCAAGAAAAATTCGAGCAATGCGGAACAGCAATTTATGGACTGGCACGAAGTATTAAATAAGACCTTAGACAACATAGAAAATAAGAAGACTCGTTCCTATTCTTCCTTCTTGGAGTTCTCTAGAACTTTTTATGAACAAGGTGCTTTGCGCTATTCTAAAAATGGAACTTCTTGGATCGCTAAAAATGGTGATTTCAAGATGAAATATAAAGAGAAAACGCCGATTGTAGAATTTAGCCAAACGGATTTGGTAGCAGTGAGAGGAAGAGATAGTATTCAAATTTGGAAAACTTCAGGGGAGTATCATCCAGTTACAGAATTGTGGAAAGGAAGTGGAGGCGTAGTTAATTGGAATGAACGCTTCGAGATTGATGAAGAAATTTATGCCGAGTTACCTGATACTTTCAGCATTAGCATGAACACCAGTTTGTATAAAGTAAAAAATGCTAAACTCCACTATCCTTCTTACTTTGGTAATAAGTTGATTGTAGGTAATTTCGAGGATAAAATTGTCAGTGGAAAGGATGCGGACTATCCTGCCTTCGAATCAGATAAAAAGGTACTAGAAATTGACAATATTGGGAAAGGAATCTACTTCATGGGCGGCTTCCGCTTGGATGGTCTAACGGTTTATGGTTATGGAACAAAAAACAATCGTGCCGTACTAAAAATATATGATGATGAGGAAAAACAGCTCTTATACAAAGGAGAATCAGAGTTAGTCATCATAAAACGAGGTGATTTTTTGGTGGGAGACCGTATTGAATCTACTATATATTATGAGCAAGATTCCATCTATCATCCGTCCGTGAGTATTCGATTTAATATTCCCAAAAAAGAGTTGCAACTGAAAAGAGGGAAACGCGGAAGTGACCGAAATCCATTCTTTAGTTCTACACATCAATTGACCATTGATGTAGAAAATATTCATGCCTACTTAAGGCAAGATTCAATTGCCATTGGAAAACAAGGAATCGCACTGACCAGCGGAGCAAATGCCTACTTCGAGTCCTTGCATTTTTTTGATGAAGGGGAATATATGCGTGCACAAGGTATTGCGGATGTCAACTCAATTGCAATTATGGCAGCTACTGCGGAGCGCGAAAAAACGCTCGAGCTAGAAGCAGATTTAATTGCTAAAAGAATGAACTCCAAGTTCACGGAAGAAAGCATAAAGAGTATGCTCTATGAGCAAATGGCGAATGGATTCATTGACTATGATAGTGAGGAACATAAAATATATGCCAAAAATAAATTGGTGCACTACTATGACGCTGCTAGAGGTAAAGTAGATTATGATCCGCTGAAAATAAAATCCTCCACGGATAGTGTGAATGCAACACTTAATTTAAGGACGAATGAATTGGCAGTGACGGGTGCAAAAGCCATAGAATTTAGTAGAAAACAAAGAGTTGCTATTCTTCCTGATAATGAAAAAGTTACCATCGTAAAGAATCGAGATATGTTTTTTGACGGGAAGCTGTACGCAGGTTATAGTACCATTACAGGAAGAGGTTTCGACTTTGAATACGATCGCTATCTGATTAATTTGGATTCAGTTGATTTTTTTGATCTTTACATTCCAACGGGTGAATTGAACGAAAAAAATGAACCCGAAGCCATCTCTTTGGATTCGCGTATAGAAGGTTTAAATGGCGTACTACTCATTGATGCTCCTTCCAACAAGTCAGGTAAAGAAGAAATCGAAATTTTCCCTTCCTTCCAAAGCAAGAAGAACTCTTACGTCTATTACGACAAAGATGATATTTTAGAAGGAATTTATGATCGTGATTCATTTTATTTTGAATTGCAAAAATTCAGCTTCAACCATTTGGATAAAATCACGGCTCGCGATGTGCGCTTTCCTGGAGAATTATTCCCTTACAATATAATGCCTCCATTTAAGGAGACCTTGGTCGTTCGAGAAGACGATCAATCTTTAGGATTTGTGCATAACACACCTGCGGAAGGTTATCCCCTCTATCAAGACCGAGGTAATTTTTCGGGCATTGTCGATTTGAGTAATCAAGGTTTGCGAGGAGAAGGAGATTTGACGTACTTGAAAGCAACCGTTTATTCGGAAGACATTGTTTACAAACCTTATCAATTAACTGCTAGTGCAAAGACTTTTGATTATCAAGAAACTAGAAACGAAGAAGTAGAAACGCCGCAAGTGAGTGGTTTGGACGTAGCGATAGATTGGCGACCTTACAAAGACAGTATGTACATCAGCACCAAGGAGAAATCCTTTGATATGTATCAAGCTGGATTGCATACCTTGGATGGCACTTTGATTTTAACGCCAGGCGGTATAAAAGGAATTGGCGTTTTGGATTGGGACAAAGCAGTGATGCAATCGCCTCTGTTTGCCTTTGGCGCAAATTCTGCCACAGCAGATACAACTACTTTAAGCATCAAAGCAGAAAATGGAGCAGAAGTGGCCTTGAGTACGAGTAATGTCGCAGGTTCAGTAGATTTTGATACAGGCAAAGCCGAATTCAAAGCCAATAACAAAATTGCCGTCACCAAGTTACCGTACAACAAATACGAAACCTCTATGAATGCTTTCGATTGGGACATGGACGCAGAAGAAGTTCGGTTCAAATCAAATGCAACCCAATTAGGAGAATTTTTATCGGTTCATCCAGATCAAGATTCTCTTCGTTTCAATGGGAAAGAAGCATTTTATGACCTAAAAACCAATGAATTGCAAATTGATGGTGTACCGCATATTCGTTCCGCAGACGCTTTTATTTATCCAGATAGCAATAAAGTTACGGTGTTGCCAAATGCCGTAGTGACTACTTTGGAAAATGCCAAAATCGTTGCAGACGTCGTCAATAAGAATCACGTTATCAATCGCGCGACCGTGAATATTTTAGGGAAGCGAGTGTACAACGCAAGTGGGTTTTATGAATACAATATTGGTGATCGAAAGCAAGAAATTGAGTTCTCCAAAATAGAAGGAAAACCTATCGGAAAAGGCAGCTATCGAGAAAAAAGAGTGGCAACGCGAGGAACAGGAAAAGTAGATACTAGAGATAGCTTCTATATCGATTTGAAAACAGAATTTCAAGGTACAATCAGCTTAAGCTCAGATTCTAAAGCCTTGTCTTTCGATGGTTTTGCTCGTTTGGATGCTGAAAAATTGCCTCAACGTCAGTGGTTTAGCTTAAAATCAGAAGGTGCGAAAGAAGATTTGGTCATTCGTTACACTTCTCCTAAAAATCAAGAAGGAACACCTTTGGAAACGGGATTCTTCTTGAGTAAGGCTACAGGTTTTGCTTATCCAAGTATCATGGGTGCTCTGTCCTTCCGAAAAGACCGCCACTTGATTGGAGTGATCGGAATGATGCGCTACGATTCTAAAAAAGATGAGTTCATTTTCGCGGATTCTACTAAAATGGTTAATCCAGATGCTTACAAAGGAAATAAATTGGTTTTTAGCAATAAGACAGGTGCAGTGGAAGCAGAAGGAAAGTTCAATTTAGGATATGGCTTAAAATACATCAGCGCGAAAACGGCGGGTTTTATGAAAACTCAAATCATTCCTAAAACCATTGCAGACACCTTTGCCATGCCTAACTATCCAGTGGATGCGGAACTAATGGCAGCCATTGATCTGATCGTTCCAGATAAATTGATGGACATTATGATTAAGGATTTTCAGTCCTCTTCTTATGATGCGCAAGCCATCAACTTCTTAAAGGAACCTAACTTCTATCGCAAAGCAACTGCCGAACTCTTTCCACAAAATAAGGAAGTACTAGAAGCCATGAAAGAAATCAATCGAGGCACGCTCAATCTTCCTTCCAGGTACAACGACCATACTTTCGTTTTCGGTAAGTTACCAATGAAATGGGACGCAGATTATCAATCATTCGTGACCAAAGGAAGTCGAGTAGGACTGGTGAGCATCAATGGCGAGTTATTCAATTATGTCTATAAAGGATACGTCGAATTTAAGATGTTAGCCAATGGCGATGATCGCTTGTACATTTATTTAGAATCGCCAACAGGAATGTCCTACTATTTTGGCTTCAAGCAAGGAATTATGAGTATCACTTCTAGCAACACGGCTTTCATTCAAGCAGCAGAAGCCTTGAAATCCAAGGAGTTAGTACAAAAAATGGATGATGGCGAGACTTATGAGATTCAATTGGTCAGTCCTGGCACAGCCAATATGTTTGTGAATAGAGTGCGTGCGGCGCAGAAGAAGTAAGATGAAATTTTCACTACAACATGCTTGAAAATACTTGAGCTTTCATCAAAAATGGAAGCAAAAATCTGCTTTCCGCTTATTTCAACTCATGGTGGCATCGCCCGAAAGCATACAAGGCAAAACGCCATGAGTTGTCCAAGTTTTATTGAGTACAAAACGCATTTTCTTATCTTTGAGTAAGATCGAAATTCGAATCTGATGACAGCAGCACTAGAAAAAGATGTTCAGGCTACGGATATGATACAATTGATAGAACAATTGGGGGGAACACTTCAAGTAAAAGGTTTGGATAAATCTGCGTTCATTACTTTTTGTGGGACGTATCCTGAATTGTTAATGGAACGCGATGAAAATGGAAAAATAACGATTATATCTCCAGTATTTGGTGGAAGTGGTTTCAGAGAAAGTTTATTAATTCGTAGAGTGGGCAATTGGTGCGAGTCTTATGGGCAAGGACAAGTAGGTAGTTCACAAATAGGTTACGATTTGCCTGATGGCTCAACCAGAAGTCCAGATGTTTCTTGGATCAGCCAAGAGCGCTTATCCAACTTAACACCCAAGGAAATTGAAAAGAGGTTTCTTCCAATTGTGCCAGATTTCATAGTAGAACTGCGTTCCGCTTCTGATTCGCTTAAGAAATTGAAGAAAAAGATTCAAGAAAAATGGATCGGTAATGGCGTTCGTTTAGCTTGGCTGATCGACCCCTACAAAGAAAGAGCTTACATCTATCGCGAAGATGAAAGTGTAGAAGTAGAAGTGGTGAAAAATTTTAAAGGAACACTTTCAGGAGAAGATGTCTTACCTAATTTTGAACTAAAGCTATCTGAATTTACGCTGATTGGAAAATGAGTTCAGCACCATATAGAAAAAAGCTCATCTTCATTCATCAATTTCCCTTCCATGACACATTTCAGCAAATAGATAAGACAAATGTTTAAAGTTGGGGATTCTTTCAATTTTCGATACCTGAATTTTTGTATTCTACTTTAGTTTTTCTAGCTTGATTCATCATCAATTCTGCAAGCAGAAAAACTTCAACTTAAATGATAAAAATTCTTTTAACTAGCCTACTGAGCTGCATCTTAATACTAAGTGCAACTGCTCAACAAAACGATTGGGAAAACCCAGCCATAATCGCAAAAAATAAACTGAAGCCAAGAACTACGATGTACTCGTTCAGTAGCGAAAGCAAAGCCCTCACTTTCGACAAGGAAAATTCTGAAAGAGTCCTTTCTTTAAATGGTACTTGGGACTTCAATTTTTCACCAAATCCAAAAGCTGCACCGACCAACTTTCTTGCTGCCTCGTTCAAAGATTGGACGCCAATACAAGTTCCTACCAACTGGGAAATGCAAGGTTTTGGAAAGCGCATCTATACCAATTCAGAGCATCCTTGGGGACATCAAAATTGGCCAAAAATATCAGAAACTGACAATCCAGTTGGCATCTACAAGAAGACATTCAATATGCCTTCCGAGTGGAAAGAAATGGACATTCGTATCCATTTTGGAGGTGTCACTTCTGCTTTTTACTTATTCGTTAACGGGAACGAAGTTGGATATAGTCAAGGCAGTCGAACGCCCGCGGAATTTGACTTGACGCCTTTCTTGAAGGAAGGAGAAAACACAATTATTCTAAAAGTATTTCGCTGGTCGGATAGTTCCTACATTGAATCACAAGATGGTTGGAGATTATCAGGTATCCATAGAGATGTTATGCTATTGGCAGAACCAAAAGCAAAAATTACAGACTTCACGATTCGAACGGAATTAGATGCGAAGTACGAAGATGCCGTCTTAAAAATCAGTCCAGAAGTAGCTATTCCAGAAGGAGAAAACCCAGATAATTACGCCATTTTTGCTAGGTTGTACGATGGTAAAAATCTAATGCAGGAAAAAAGTATTTCTGCAAAAGAATGGACTAATTTTCGGTATAATCAGCGATTTGCTCCTGCCTTCGACTTGATTAATATGGAACTCGAAAATCCTAAAAAATGGAGCGCAGAATTTCCTAATCTATATACACTTGTACTTTCTTTGAAAAATAAAAGTGGAAACACCGTCGAAGCAAAATCTACAAGAGTTGGGTTCAGGAAATTTGAAACAAAAGGTGGTGTGTTGACCATCAATGGACAAGCAATTAAACTTTACGGCGTCAATCGCCACGACCACAATGCAAAAACCGGAAAAACAGTGAGTTATAAAGATATGGAACGTGATTTACAACTATTGAAACAGTACAATTTCAATGCAGTACGTTGCAGTCACTATCCTAACAATCCCGAATTTTATGACTTATGCGATGAGTACGGAATCTATGTGATGGATGAAGCTAATGTAGAATCTCATGGCGTTCGCGGTGGCGGTGGTGAGCTGGCGAGTCATCCTGAATGGACAAATTCTTTCGTGGACAGAGCAGTGCGAATGTACGAACGCGACAAGAATCATCCTTGCATTTTTTCTTGGTCTCTAGGAAATGAATCAGGTGTAGGTTCTAATCATTCTGCCATGGCGGGCTATTTAAAATGGAAAGATCCTGAACGATTAATTCACTTTGAACCTGCGAGCTCAGGTGGAGGAAAATTATCGCCTCAATCTAGGAATACGCCCGACGATCCTTTTGATTTTACAGATATGATCTCCCGAATGTATCCAAACCCTAAAGAATTTATAGAAATGGATGCTTCGCAATTGGGGAAAAAACCTGTCATTTCTTGCGAATACACCCACGCAATGGGCAACTCAAACGGAGGCTTAAAGATGACTTGGGACATCATTCATTCGAGCCAAAGAATCGCAGGTGCATTTATTTGGGATTGGATGGATCAAGGAATTTTGGTGGAAGAAGATGGCTGTGAGCAGTTTGTTTATGGTGGCTATTTTGGCGATGAAATCAACAGTGGTAATTTTTGCTTGAATGGCGTTATCAATGCTGACCAAACTGTGAAGCCTGTAATGCAGGAATGCAAATACGTATTTCAGCCATTTACGTTTACAAAATTCAATCAGCAGAACGGAAATTTTGTGCTGACCAATCGCACTGCTTTCACGAATTCTGATGCTTTTACGTTCACTTATGAATTGCTAGAAAATGGAAAATCTATTGCAACTGGAACATTAGAAAATCCAAGTATCAAAGGTGGAACTACTGCAAAAGTGAAGCTACCGAAAATAGATTTCAAAGGAGATAATGAATACTTCTTGAATGTTTATGCTAAGAATAAAGAGAAGACGAGATGGTCAGAATCTGACTATATAGTTGCTAGTGAGCAATTTGCGTTAGCTTATCAACCTGCAGTAACCAAGGAAATGACGGTGGCTAATCTGAATCTAACCGCAGCGGAAAAAGGCGGAAAGTATGTGGTATCTGCTTCTAATTTTGAAGTCATGTTTGACCAATCAACAGGTTATTTGGAAGCTCTAAAAAAAGATGGGACAGCTCTAATTACCAAGGCAGTTAAACCCAATTTTTGGCGAGCAGTAACAGACAATGATCGCGCAGTAATCAATATCAAAAAAGGCATCAACCTTTGGAAAGATGCGACTTTTGAGCAAAAACTGGTCAGTTTCGATACAGAGAAAACCGATAAAGGAAGCCACATCATTCATACGACTCATCGCCTTGCTAATAGCAACTTGATCTACAAAATGAAATATACCATTTCACCTAATGGAACGATCACCGTTGAAAATAATTTCCATGCGCCTAATGGACTAGAAAATCTACCAAGAATTGGATTGTCTGCTGGACTGGCAACAGATTTGACTAATATAGAATGGTATGGAAAAGGTCCGCACGAAAATTACGTTGATCGAAACAGCAGTGCTTTCGTAGGTTTATATCAAACTGATTTACAAGGCTTAGGAACAGAATTTGCCTATCCACAAGCCAATGCCAATCGAACCGAAACGCGTTGGACGAGCTTTACTAACGGCAAAGGAAATGGATTGAAAATTTCAGGAAATTTTGAGTTCAGTGCTTATGAGCAAACCTTGGAAAATTTGGACAAATCAGTTTATAAATGTGAGCTAGAAAAAGCAAATGCAATCACTTTGAATTTAGATCACGAGCAGCAAGGCGTTGGAGGCTATAATTCTTGGAGTTTGAAAGCTGCTCCGCTGCCAGAGCATTCTGTCATTTCGCAGAATTATTCGTTTACATTTGTTTTGGAGGCATTGTAAAATTAAATAATCGTTGCATTCATTGAACTACAAACTCACAGTCTGTTGAAATTTTTCTGCAAAAAATTTCAATTATCCCTTCGGACAGAGAGAAGATAGGTTATAATAAAAAAGCCCTTCTCCCAAACGGGAGAAGAGCTTTTTATAACTAATAGCTAAAGGCTAGCAGCCAAGAGCTACTCTTTTTACATCATTCCACCCATTCCGCCACCAGGCATTCCATGAGCGTGAGGTGCTTCTGGCTCCGGCTTATCGTTGATGACACACTCCGTTGTCAAGACCATACCAGCAATTGAACCTGCATTCTCCAAAGCAATACGTGTTACTTTAGTTGGGTCAATTACCCCTGCTTTTTTCAAGTCTTCGTATTTGTCCGTACGAGCGTTGTAACCTGTGCTTCCTTTACTGTTCGCTACGCGCTGTAATACCACACTACCTTCTACGCCTGCATTGTTAGCGATTGTGCGCAATGGAGATTCCAATGCTTTACGAACGATATCTACACCGATGTTTTCATCGTCGTTCGCACCTTTCACATTTTTCAATGCTTTGATGGCACGAACTAATGCCACACCACCACCTGCAACGATACCTTCTTCTACGGCTGCACGAGTCGCATGAAGTGCATCATCTACACGATCTTTCTTCTCTTTCATTTCTACTTCCGTTGGCGCACCAACATACAATACTGCAACACCACCAGCTAGTTTAGCCAAACGCTCTTGCAATTTTTCTTTATCGTAATCAGAAGTAGTGGTTTCGATCTGTTGCTTGATTTGACCGATACGAGCATCAATTTGAGCTTGCTCGCCACCACCATTTACCATAGTCGTGTTGTCCTTATCAACCGTGATTTTCTCCGCTTGACCCAAATCATTCAAATCCGTATCTTCTAACTTCATTCCTTTCTCTTCAGAAATTACTGTACCGCCTGTCAAAATGGCAATATCTTCCAACATTGCTTTACGACGGTCACCGAAACCAGGAGCTTTTACTGCTACTACTTTCAAGCCACCACGCAAACGGTTCACTACCAATACACCCAATGCTTGAGACTCGATGTCTTCTGCAATAATTAATAGAGGACGACCAGACTGAACCACTTTTTCCAATACAGGAACGATATCCTGCATATTGCTGATTTTCTTGTCGTGGATTAGGATGTATGGATTTTCATACTCCGTTACCATTTGCTCTGCATCAGTCACGAAGTACGGAGACAAATAACCTCTGTCAAACTGCATACCCAATACTTCTTCCACGTAAGTATCTGTTCCTTTTGCTTCTTCAACAGTGATGACACCGTCTTTAGAGACACGCTTCATTGCATCCGCAATCAACTCACCAATTTGGTTATCGTTGTTCGCAGAGATAGAACCAACTTGCTCAATTTTCTTGAAATCGTCGCCGATTACTTCAGATTGATCTTTCAAGTCAGTGATCACAGAACTCACTGCTTTATCAATACCGCGCTTCAGATCCATTGGATTCGCACCCGCGGTCACGTTTTTCAGACCTGCTTGGATCATTGCTTGCGCCAAAACAGTTGCAGTAGTCGTTCCATCACCTGCCAAGTCAGCAGTTTTAGAAGCTACTTCTTTCACCAACTGCGCGCCCATGTTCTCCACCGCGTCTTCCAATTCTACTTCTTTCGCCACTGTAACACCATCCTTAGTTACAGAAGGTGCGCCAAAACTTTTCTGGATAACGACATTTCTACCTTTGGGACCAAGGGTTACTTTTACTGCGTCTGCAAGAGCATCAACTCCATTTTTTAGTTTCTCTCTTGCATCACTATTAAAGCTAATTTCTTTAGCCATCTTTGAGTGTTTGTTTTTATTATTAAATAATTTTTAGAAGTAAGAAGAAATGAATTTTCCATTTCTTCGCTCACGATAAATTAGTCTAATACAACTAAAATATCATCCTCACGCATAATCAAGTAATCATTACCATCGTAGTTCAATTCTTGACCTGCATACTTACCATAAAGTACGACATCGCCGATCGCAACCGTCATCAGGTTTCCATCTTTTCCTGGACCTACGGCTACGATTTCACCACGTTGTGGCTTCTCCTTAGCAGTGTCTGGAATAATGATTCCGCCTTTTGTTTTTTCATCTGCCGAAGCAGGCTTCACGACTACTCTGTCGTTAATGGGTTTCATCGCCATTGTTAGCTAATTTATTTGGTTGACAATTAAAATTTCGATCAATAAGAAACTTTTTCGATTTAACCTTTGACTTTGTTATGCCCCTTTTTTCACCACTTATCGTTGCCCAAATGCTCATTTAGCTAAGCCGATAGCTATCGGCTAATTCCGCTTTTGACGCCTCAATCGGCAAAAAAATGAGCTATAACAATTTTCAAACACCGAATCAAAATAGCTTCTAAGAGCACTGCAAATTTGACATTTACACACTCATTCACCTCTCATTGCACAGAATGTGCCAAAAATTAGTAGCTGTCATTTTTGCAGTCAGTGGCAGTCATTTTTGCTTGGTGACCCTCAAAAAAAGTGTTAAGACAGGGAAGAAATAGGCTTAACAATAAGAAAAAATGAGTGAAAAGAGATTTTTTGTCATTTTGATAACTCAGTTTACTTTTCCATCAAACCTTCATTTTAATTGAGTGTCAATTCAAATATTAAATAGTGTCTAGTTATACTAATTATAAGAAAAGAGAAGGAAAGTATAAATTCTCTTAATCCTTAAAAAAATCTCCTACCTGTTGTTCGGTAGGATTTACTGCAACAACAGTCCCTTTTTTATCCAATAAAATTTGGATCATTCCTCTAAAGAAGAATCTGTATTCATAGATTGTTTCTTTATCCTTATCTTTATTGAGAATCAGAAAGGAGTCTATAAATTGCTTATTTCTAGCATATAGTCTCACCTTTGTCATACTATTACCT
>JBCDFY010000102.1:0-24468 GCA_039176995.1 Bacteroidota bacterium | reverse complement strand
ATGCGGTAAAGACAATTTTTCCATAGCCTCGTGCAACCATTTCTTTTCCGATTTCGCGGGTTAAGATGAATTGCGCGTTTTGGTTGACTTCTACCACTTTGTCGTACATTTCATCTGGATGTTCTGCCGCAGGAGTACGCAAGATCGTTCCTGCATTGTTCACCAAAATATCTATAACTGGAAAATCTGCTTTGACGGCATTGATGAAAGTGTATAGTTGATCTCTCTGACTAAAGTCGCATTGATAGGCTTTGAAGTTCCGTCCTCTTGCTTGCACTTCTCCTTCGATGGCACTACCTTCTAATTCTAAGCTCGCAGAAACTCCAATGATGTTTGCCCCAGCTTCTGCCAGTGCAATTGCCATGGCTTTTCCAATTCCTCTTTTGCAACCCGTCACTAATGCTGTTTTGCCCGCTAAACTAAATTTTTCTAAGATGTTCATTTGTTATTTTATTGTTTATCTGTTGAACTGTTTATCTGCCCGCCCTTGCATTCAGGAAGATTTGTTGAATTGAGTATAAGGATTCTTCCTGTAAAAATTAAGTGAATTAAACAGTTGGTAATCAATGTTTTTTCTTTTTCCTTGATGAAAAAGAAACAAAAAATCAAGACTGTATGGATTTTTTAACGCTCCAAAAACACCAAAAAGGCTAAACAAAATAAACTCGCCCCAGAGATTGATTTTCAATCTTTATTCACAGGTTACACTAACTTTTAGCTTTATCCAGCACTTTGTTTTGGCTCATACAGGATTTTGTTTTTGACGCCTTTTGGGCACTTTTTCCGCTAAAAGAAATTAGGTCAGCAGGCGCGTGTCCCATAAATATCAAATCAAAATGCAAGAAATACTATTGCAACAATTTTCAGCACTCCTTAAAACTTACACAAGAACTGCTGCTTCTTGCTGCAATTCTCCTTTGTAATAAATTCTAGAGTTCGGCGGCACACTCTTCGTCAACCACACATTTCCACCGACTACGCTTCCTTTTCCAATTACAGTGTCGCCACCCAGAATCGTTGCGCCTGCATAAATCACCACATTATCTTCGATGGTTGGATGCCGCTTCACTTTCGCCAGCTCCTTCTTCACACTCAACGCACCCAAAGTGACACCTTGATATATCTTTACGTGATTTCCAATGACAGTAGTTGCTCCAATGACGATTCCGGTAGCATGGTCTATGCAAAAACCACTTCCGATGGTTGCCGCAGGATGAATGTCTACGCCCGTTTCGCTGTGCGCATATTCCGTTAAGATTCTTGGGATGTAGGGCACCTTTAATTTACAAAATTCATGCGCCAAACGAAAAACAGCAATCGCAAAAAAGCCTGGATAAGTCCGAATAACTTGGCTAATGTTTTTAGCCGCAGGATCGCCCGTAGAAATAGCTTCGGCATCGGTGAGGAGTTGTTCTCGAATGCTCGGCAATCTATTGAAAAACTGTTCTTCAATGTGTTTTGGGCTTTTATCCAAGTTGAATTTGATAGCCTCTAAAATATTTGCTACTTGCAATTTAATGCGCTCATAATCTAATTCCAATTCGCGAAAACTCTCGTATTTTCGATCTGCCAATTCAGGAAACAGTATCTTCAACAAGCCGTTGATAAAGCTACAAACTTCCTGTGGAGAAGGCATGGCTCGACGCTGCTGGTGAGCTTGAAAAAGTTCTTCTAAAAATTGCTGTTCCATGACGTTGATAATGATAAATTATTGATTGTGAATTGTTAACTAGTGAGCGTTCATATAGCGTATATTTAAAGCAGATATTTGTCAATCTTACAACACTAATTTATCAACTCCATGAATGCTTGCATTGTTGCGTATTGGAGATAATGAGAACAGGTAGTATTCAATAATCTGTATCAATCGTATTTCAGTGAATCATCAACTCATTGATAATCAAAACTCTGCGCGCTCTGCGAACTCTGCGTGACACACATTTTTGAACATTCTCTGAGATGACAAGAGAACAATATTCAATAACTTTAAACAGCAAAGCCTTCAAACCAATTTAAACTAAGATAAAATGCAATACTTAGATACTTTTCTAAACGGCTACAAAAATTATGGTTCTTACGTTTGGTATGAAATTACACATCCCAATTGGCACAACTATTTTTATTGGCTAATTGGAGTATCGCTTTTCTTCTTTTTGTTGGAATGGGTTGCACCTTGGCGAAAAGAGCAACCGAAGTTCAGGAAGGACTTTTGGTTGGATTTTTTCTATATGTTTTTCAACTTTTTCTTGTTTTCGCTCCTCATTTACAATGCTGCTTCGGATGTGGTCGTCCAATTTTTCAATAATGGCATTCAATCCTTGACAGGTTTTGATTTACAAGCCTCCAATCCTTTGCAATCTGCGCCACTTTGGACGGTGCTACTCGTTGGTTTTTTAGTACGTGATTTCATACAGTGGTGGATTCATCGCTTGCTGCATCGCGTGCCCACCTTGTGGGAATTTCATAAAGTGCATCATTCTGTGGAACAAATGGGATTTGCGGCACATTTGCGCTATCATTGGATGGAAAATGTGGTTTATCGAACATTAGAGTATCTGCCTTTGGCATTGTTGGGTATTGGTCTTTATGACTTTTTCATTATTCACATCTTTACGCTCGCCGTTGGGCACTTCAATCATTCTAATATTACAGTTTCGGGCACTTGGAAAGGCGCAATTTTGGGAACGTTTATTGGACTCATTATTGCGACTGGTGGTTTTGAAGTAAATCTACTGAATCAACCTCCTATTCTGCTACAAATTGGAGTCGTTTTATCAAGTGGTTTATTTGGTGCATTTGTTTTAGGGCGCGCGATGAAATATATTTTTAATAGCCCCGAAATGCATATTTGGCATCATGCTTATGACCTGCCAGAAGGAGAGAAATATGGCATCAATTTTGGGTTGACGCTTGCCATTTGGGACTATCTTTTGGGAACGGCGCATATTCCACATTCAGGCAAAGATATTCGCTTGGGATTTGAAGGAATTGAGGAATTTCCAGAAGGATTCGTGCAGCAGAATCTGCATGGTTTTGGGAAGAAAAGTTAATTGAGACTTACCAAGTTTATCAAAGTTAGGAAGTCTGGAGTACTAATTAAATACAGTTATTGACTGCTCAAATCTTTAACGATGCTCATCAAGTTCTCCCAATTTCTCATACTCACTTCTCTGAGATAATCAAAGTCTCTATCAGCCTCAAATTCATCAATTTTTTCATATCCTCGAATAGCAGCTTTGATCAAGGCATAAGTTCCCAAATAAGCATCTTTATGTTGTGCTAAAGAAAGCGCACGAGCTATTTCTATATAATCTTTTGTCTGAGTTGCGCCATTGGTTTCGTTCAAAACTAAATAATATTCCGCTGCGCTTTCATAGTCTTTACTTTTCATGGCAGCTTGCGCCTTTTCTAAATTTGTTTTGTACTTCTCTACCAGAGCTTTCTCGCGTTCTATTGCCTCCTCGGGAGTTGGAACTTCGTACTCAAAGCCCAGTGCCTTTGCATAATCTTCTATATGCTGATCAATATTCATTTCTGTTCTTCGTTTCTGTACATTCGCCTCATCTTCAATGGTTTGAAAAAAGCCTTGTTCAAGCCCATTATTAGTTGTACTTTGAGTAGCATAGAGCTGACGATCTCCCTTGGCGACCTGTACTCGGTCGTAGAGATAGGCATAGTTTCTAGGGTTAGTTTGTTCTTGATCTACTGCTGCTTTAAGGAGTGGTAAACATTTTATTTGAAATAGAGGATCACGATCTGCGTGTTGCACCAATAGCCAAGCGCTGCTACTTGGCCCATTGCCAACTAGCTCCCTTGTCGGCCAACCATATTGAGCAATAATTTCCTTCATTCTTGCTGTATTGCTGCTATCTGCCTTGATGAGTCGATCTGTTAATTTTTCATATTTTTTGCCTTTGTTTTTTCCTTGCTGAACCATTTTTGACCACTTGATTCTTAGTTTTTGATCGGTATGTCTCATTTTTACGAGTTCTTTAGCCAATGCAGGGTACTTTGGTTGCTCTTTTGTGCTTTTTTGAGCATTGATCGAAGTGGTGAATAAGAAAAGTCCACTGATAGAAAGGCAAAGTAATTTTTTCATATGATTGGATTTGTAATTATCAAAGTACGAGCGGTGACGAATGAGAAAAAAGAAATAATGGTGAATCCACTGATTTTTCAATTATTCACGAATAAATTTTAGGTCAACGAGCAGCCTCTGCTAGAATTTTATTAATCCTTGAAATCATTGGACGAATCCAATCTTCACCACTCGAAGTCAAAACCACAATACCGGTGTTTCTTCCTAACGTAATAGAATAATCACCTGCAAAACCATCCATATCACCTGTATGTCCATAGGTTTCATTCCCCCAATCGTTAAAACCATAGCCGTATTTGACGGTGTATTGCTTGTACTTTTGAATTTTGTTGGTCGTCAAAATAAGTGGTGTCATTTGCTGTGTTTTCTTGTAATCTTGATAAGCGGCTAGTTGTGTTTTCAGCAGCTTAGATAAATCCTCAATTGTACTGTATAAACCAGAAGGTGGCGTCATTTTTCCCATGCGCCAAGGCGCAGTTGCGATAGTTCTTTTGTCTTTTCGATAAGGTGTGACCAATTGTTTTTGCTGAGCTTCATTCAAAGTTGCCGTTGTGTTTTCAAAATTGTAGGGCTTCAGAATATATTTATCCAATAATTCATCATAAGTTGAGTTAGTTGCCCTTTCCAAAAGATACGCCAATATCGCATAACCCGTATTGGAATATTGATATGGATTGCCCGATTTGATCTTCAGTTTCTGCAAATCTTTCAGTAAATCCTCTTCTGTGTAATCGTATAAATAAGCAGTACCATCTTTTCGGCGATAGGTGATTCTGGAATCTTGCGGTAGCCCAGATTGATGGTGCAAAAGATGTTCTATGGTGATTTTTTCGAGTTGCTGTTTTCTCTTTTCAGAGAATACGGAAGGAAGCAAAGTAGTAATGGGTTGATCAAGTTGAATTTTCTTTTCTAGCAGCAAATTATTGGCGATGATACCAATGAAGATCTTTCCTAAGGAAGCAATTTGATAAATACTTTTTTCATCTACTTTACGCTCTTCTTGGCGATTAAAATGTCCTCTATTAATGTAATGAATTTCGTTTTTATAGAGAACACCAATACTCACTGCTGGAATATTTTCTGCTTGTACAGTAGCTTCTACTTCTTGTTCAATTTTTTCGATTATACTTTGAGCTTGTGTATTCGCAGTATTTGCAATAATTAAGAATAAAACTAAGCCAAAAATCAAATTCAAATGTTTCACAGTATCCAATTTTATCAATTTTAAAATGTACTGCAAAACTAGAGGCTAGAATACGGAAATACCAGTAAATTCAATAGAAAGGGACGAAACACTGCCTCCTAGGGACGAGTTGATAATTGAAGTTGCACTGCTTTTTTGTAAGTCTCCGAAACAGGGACAACCGCTAAGCCCAGAGAGATACTTCTTTTATCATTCCAACAGACAAAATGATCAAAATTGACCAAATAGAAGCGATGAATTCGAGTCAATTTTGGCACTTCTTCTTGTACTTTTTTTAGGGTAGCTCGAATCATCTTTTTGCGGACTTCACCATTTTCCAGATAGTGGAATTCTACATAATTTTGAGCACTTTGCACATACAATAAATCCTTCAAGTGCAAATGCAAAACGTCTTGTTTGTTTTCTCCTTTGAAAATGATTTTATCACCAGTTTTTGGACTTAATTTAGGCAAGATCCATTTACCAAGCAACATCAATGGAACAAGAATGAGTAAGGTAGGCAAGTAAATTTGAGCTAGAAATGTGCCAAACGGATACTCACCTTGTATGAAATCAGATTGATAATAGAAATGAGTCGGTAAAAAGTTGAGCAAGAAGAATAGTAAAACAAAACTTGCGGCAGACCATGAACTTCCTTTTCCCAATAAATCTAAAATTTTAGTATTCAATTGGTCTGCCACGAAGTAAGAAATGGAAAAAATCACTCCGTAGCCCAGCATGATTTGTATTCTCCATTGCATATTCAATGGCGCGACATCAAAAGGTCCAATGATGACTAGGAAGAGATAGACCCAGATGCCTAGAACTGCGCTTAGGAGAAGACTGTGTTTGGTTGATGTGTTTAGCTTCATAAAATAGTATGAGCAGAAAATATAAAGATGCAATCAGGATGTTAGTCTTCTTTCCATCCAACGGTAAATATATTAAAATCATTGAGGGAAATAGGGCGATTACGAGTTATCCTAGATTTTATTAGATCGCACTAGAGGGCAACTTTGTGGCTTGTAATTTAGTTGTATAAAATGTGATTACGATGAAATTAGCAATGGAGAAAGCAGAACTTATAATTATTTCAGGAGCGAATGGTGTTGGAAAAACGACTTTTGCAGAACCATATGTCACAGACTTAGGGTACAAATTTTTGAATGCCGATGAGATAGCCAAAAAGATAGAGCAGCAGGGATTTGCTAATGCTATGATCAAGGCTGGTCGCATATTTTTCTCTGAATTGAATAATAGTATTAGCCAGCGGGAGAGTATAGTCATAGAAACCACTTTGTCAGGTAGCTATATTAATAAATTAGCAGTTAAAGCTAAAAAACTAGGCTATCATGTTAAATTGATTTACATCTTTGTGGATAGTGAAGAATTATGTATTGAGAGAGTAAAATCGAGAGTAATAAAAGGAGGACATGACGTCCCAGAAGAAGACATAAGAAGAAGATTTCAAAGAAGTCTTCATAATTTTTGGGATAACTTTACCAAAATATCAAATTCGTGGATTTTACTCTATAATGGAGATGAAAATTATCGAGAAGTTGCAGTAGGCTCAGAAAATGAATTTAGCGTCGAAAATGACGAATTATTCAACCATTTCAAACAGATCAAACAATGAAAAGAGTAAGAAAATTAACAAATGATAATTTGTATATGGAGTTACAAAGTATCTTGAGGATCGCAAGCCAGGCAGCCGCTAAAGCTAGATTGGAAAATAGAAAATATGGGATTCCAAGAATTTTCTCAAAAAATCAGAAACTTTATTTTGAGTTAGAGAATGGAAAGCTAACAACTGAAAGACCTGAAGTATTGAGTGATAAGAAATAATTTAAATTCCTTTCATTCTATCACCTCCAAAAATCTTCCTCTAAAACTCACCCCCAAAGGCAAGGTCTTCCCCCCAACCTTTACTTCTGTCTGATTATACGCTTCAATCCGCGCAACTGCTACCGCATAAGAACGATGAATCCGTACAAATTGCTCTGATGGCAGTTGCTCCAAAATTTTACCAATATTTCCTTTTACAACTAGCCGATCTTTAACAGTGTGGATACGCACATAATCTTTCAAACTCTCCACATATAAAATGTCATTCAGCACAACTTTATGGTGCGTCCGATTCACATTAAAAAAAATATGTGGAGTAACTGAAGAAGTTTCTTTTTGCTCTATAACTTCTGCTTCAAAACGATTTTGAAAACGATCAATGGCTTTCAGGAAACGGTCAAAAGCAATTGGTTTTAATAGATAATCAACGATGTCTAAATCATAGCCATCCAAAGCATATTCCCTATAAGCGGTAGTGAGAATGACCGCAGGTGGATTTTGCAAAGTTTTCAAAAAGTCCAATCCATTCAAAGCAGGCATACGAATATCCAAAAATAAGAGATCAACGTCTTGTGTTTTCAGCAAATCAAAAGCTTTCACTGCGCTATGCGAAGTACCGATCACTTCTAATTGTTCCACCATGCTCATGTACTTTTGCAACAGTTCAATTGCAGGTGGTTCGTCATCTACTAAAAGACATTTGTATTTTTTCATTTTGCATTTTTTGAAACCACTAAGAAATGTAAGCTACAATACACTTACTTCTCTTAGTGCCTGAGTGGTTCAATAGTCAAGTTCACACAAAAAGCATCCATTTTATCTTTAATTTCCAACTCGTGCCGCTCTGGATAAATCAAATCTAACTGCCGCTTGACATTTTTCAGTCCAATTCCTTCTTTATAAGCATCATTCAATTCACCTTGATACTGACTCTTCGTATTCCATACTTTACATTGAATTGCTTCTATATCTGCATGAATTTGTATCTGAATTTTAGGTTCATCAATATCGCCACTTGCTCCGTGTTTGAAGGCGTTTTCAACGATGGAAAGCAGCAAAAGTGGCGCAACGAACAAGGTGAAATCTCCATCGGTTTGATAGTCCACTTTTAAGCGGTCGCCGTAGCGAATTTGCTCTAGTTGGAGGAAGTTCTCGATACAATTCAGCTCTTCTCGAAGCGGAACACTTTCCTGCTGACTTTGATACAACACATAATCCAACATTCCCGATAATTGCAAGATAATATCAGGTGCTTTGGGCGATTGATTGACCACAAAAGAGTATAAATTATTTAAAGTATTGAACAGAAAATGTGGATTGATTTGCGCTTTTAAAAACTTCAACTCCGTGGCTAGTTTCTCTTTCTCCAATTGCTCCAATCGTAGTTTTTCTCGTTGTCGATCATGGTAAGTATCTATAGCTAGAAGAGCGATGGCAGGCGAGTAAAATTGAACCGTTTGCACTAAATAATGCGCGGTATTCCAGAATGGTCGATCTCGACTGTTTCGGTATTGAAGATCATCCATCCACACTATCCCAGCGACTCGCCAGATCACATAAAATCCAAGAGAAGTTGCTAGTAAACTTAGCACAAAAAGCAACCACTTTTTTTGATTATACAGCTTCGGCAACTGATAATGTCGTAACAAATAATATGCCGCCATATAAATTCCAACATTTAAGATATTGATGAGGAAGATAGGTGGCCAAAAAGAGCCCGAAGTTTTCATATAACTCCAAGCGATATAGATGATGAGCCAAAAAATAAGGTGCCGTTGCCACAGTTTCATTGGGAAAAGATAAGGGAAGTTTGGAAAGCGAGTTGGAAAAATCGAAGTAAAACCGCGATAAGTAGAAGAAATACCACAAATCGCATAAAACTTGCTATTTTAGCTCGTACTTAATCTACATTACTATGAATCGAATCCGAAAACTACTAACCCAACATTGGGTCGTCAATCTCATCACTACAACCGTCGGTGTCTATCTAGGTATTTTTGCTACGAATTACTATGCCAAAAAATCTGCGATTGAAAAGACGGAGAAGGCGTTTGAGAAGGTTCGGACGGAGTTGGTGGAAAATTTTGAGGCTTATTTAGAATGGGACAGTATGTCTAGGATAAATTACGAAGCCCTTGAATTTATAGTTGATAATAAAAAGGAAGATGGAACTTTCATTATGACAAGCACTCAAATGGATAGTGTTAAGAGAAAGTATACTGATTTCTTGACAATAGAAGACTCCATTTTAGTTGAATTGGATACGTTCCAATATGAAGGGAGCTTCGAGCTGGGCTTAGAGTCTTCGCTATTAATTAAACCTAGCTCAAATACGGCGTGGATAGCTCTAAAAAGTTCAGAGTATTTTAGTTATCTTCAATTTGACTGTATAAAAGGCATTGAAGGTTACTATGATCTAGCACAGCTCTCTTTTGTCCAGAGGAAGAAGTGGTTTGATATGTTATTTTTTGATCTTATGGTCAAAATGCTTATCGATACAGAAGAAGAACCAGATGAATTATTCATGAAAAAACTTCTAGCCCAATGGAAAATTGAAAATGCACTTAATGAGGGAATAGTCGAATCTATCCCTGAACTTAAAGAGAGCTTAAAAGACTGCATCGAACACTAAACCTCCACCAACTCCCAAGCCTCCACACTCTTCGTCGCACTGCTAAAATTGATGCCTAAAGCAAGTATTTTCTTGTCTTGCGCCTGATACTTTGCTGCATAATTCTTCTGCCGAATTTGCGCAATTGCCGCTGCTGCGCTTTCATCCAATTTAAATTCCAAGAGATAAATATGGGAATCCGTTGCGACCATTGCATCAATTCTACCATCCGAAGTATTGACTTCGGCTTCTATGTATTGTCCTAGATATTTAAAGACCAAAAAAACGATGGAATGATAGTAGGCTTCTTTGTCTTTGATAAAAATTTGGTAAGGAATGGATTTGAATAGCGCGTTGATAATTTTTATGATTTCTTCAATATTATTAGCAAGGAAAGCTTTTCTTAGTTGAAGAACGATGGGTTTGCTATTGGTTTTTTCATCATTCCGAAGCGAAGCAATCAGATAGCGCCACAAGGATTCTTTTACTTCTCTATTTGGATAATCTAGCGTATAAATATTAAAATCTTCTACTTCTTTTATGGTAATGTATCCCGTTTGAAACAATAGCGGCGTGGTTTCCAAACGCTCTATATCATAGCTTTCCACCATACTGCTGTCTGATATAATTCCTTCTAAATCAATTATTTGTCGCTCTCTAAGTAACTTAATTAGAAAAGTAGGCGTTCCAGTAGCAAACCAAAAATTTTGAAATTCATAATTTTGGAAAAAGCTTAGTAAGGAAAAAGGATTATAAACAAAAGTCCGACCATCCCAACTGTAGCCATTGTACCAATCTTTGACTTTCGCAAGTAAGGCTTCTTTTTCTAATCCTATATGCTTTTGAGCAGCTTCAATCCGCTCTCCAAAGTTCGCTTCCAGTTCCTCTTGGGTAATACCTACTAAGTTTGCAAATCGCCAACCTAGACTAATGTCTTCTAAGTTATTCAATTCCGAGAAAATGCTGACTTTACTAAACTTAGAAACGCCCGTTATCATTAATAGGCGAATATAAGGATCGGAATCTTTGATAACGGAGTAAAAGGTTTTAAGCACTTTTTGATTGGCTTTAGCTTGAGGGATTTCCGTTAAATAGTCAATTATGGGTTTGTCGTATTCGTCAATTAGTAGTACAACTTTTTCTCTTTTGGATAATGCTACAAGGAGTTCTTTGAATTTTTGGTCATATTGCTCTGATTCTAATTCTATCTCATAGCATTTTGCTTGATCGTCTAACTGAATTTTCAGTGCTTCTTCTAATCCTAAGGTTTGATACCCAATACTACTAAAGGAAATATGCACCACAGGATGCTGTTGTGTCCAGTCCCACTTATCTTCTATCCAAAGCCCTTTGAATAAGTCTTCTCTTCCTTGAAAAAGCGATTTCAAAGTGGAAAGCGTCAACGATTTTCCGAAACGACGAGGACGCGAGAAGAAGTAGTATTTCCCTTCTTGTGTCATGCGATAGATGGCTTCGGTTTTATCAACATAAAGCCAATTCCCTTCGCGGATTTCTGAAAATGTTTGTATTCCTATGGGAAGTCGTTGCAGCATATGGTTATTTTATTCCAAACTTGAACTCCAAATTTAGTATATCCTACCTTAATAAGCAGCTTTTGTAGCCAAAAGTTCTAGCATCACACTTGCTATAATGTTTATGGGTGCAATTCAAAATATCGTTTTTGACAATAATCTGGAATGAGATATGTCATTTTTTGCCGCATTTTCAGGGATAAAATAAATCTGAGGAAGAAAAATGACATATCTAGCTACGAAAAAATGAATTGCCCTCATGTTTATATTCTTCATTCTTCTACACTTATCCAGTATTCTTCTACAATCTCCCACTGATATATTAAAGCAACCTAACTTTGGAATATTCTTAAAAGAAATCATCACAACTTATGAAGCAACTACTCACAATTATTGGTCTTTTGCTACTCACGCAAATGATACAAGCACAAACCAACAGCCAGTCTGATCTCCAACAAATTACCGCCACGCTAATGGACTATATCGAAGGCACTGCCAATGGCGAACCTGACCGATTGCGACGAGCCTTCCATCCAGATTTCAATTTGTATGCGGTAAAGAATGATAGTTTACAAATTCGTTCAGGTGAAAAGTACGTTTCTCTTTTTAAACCAGGCAAAAAGTCTAATCGAGTTGGACGCATTGTTTCTATAGATTTTGAGCAAGATGTAGCAACTGCCAAAGCAGAAATCGTCGTTCCAGATTGGCGAATTTTTACGGATTATTTCCTCTTGGTAAAATACGAAGGTTCTTGGAAAATTGTGCACAAGAGCTATACGTCTATTCCTTATCCCAAACCGTAAACACCAAACTTGTTTGGTGCGCAATACCGATGTGTTAAGTTTCCTAACTTGACACAATTATCCGCTCGTTTCATAACGAGCAAAAAGCAACACCACAACCGCTGAATTTGCTATTCTTAAAATAAAAAACATCACCTGATTATGAAAAATATCCTCCTCCTTTTCGCATTTTTTACTTTATCTCAAATCACCTTCGCCCAAAGCGAAACCGAAGCCATCAGCCAAACTTTGATGGACTACATCGAAGGTTCTACTAATGGAAAACCCGACTTATTGAAAAAAGCGTTCCATCCTGATTTGAATCTTTACTATGTCAAAGACAACGCCATCAAAACGTGGACGGGTGAGGCTTATATTGCCGACACCAAAGAGGGCAAACCTACAGGAGAAAGCGGCAGGATTCTTTCTATTGATTACGAAAATAACGCTGCCGTGGCGAAAGTAGAAATTTCACACCCAAAGAGCGCAACGCCTTACATTGACTATTTTATGCTACTTAAAGTAGAAGAAGAATGGGTAATTGTACATAAAATGTTCACGAAGAAAGTTACGCCCTAACCAATCAATACGCATACAAATCAATATTCATACAAACAAGTTTTGGCAACATAGGCATATCGTCAAGAATCGGATAATTTGCGGTAGGTCTATGTGCTTTTTCTCTTCAATAGCTTATCTATCAAAAGATTGATCTCACCTTAAATGCTTACAGGCTAGAGATTTAGTAGTATTCTACCCTACTAAAATTGCTAACTCTACCTTTTCCGCCGCTTCGCGGCGAAAAAGGGGTGGATTTGGAGGAGAAACACGATATTTTGCTATAAGCAAAATATCGTGTTTCTCCTCCAAACCTCCTTGCGAGCCGCCATCAGGCGGCGAGCACAAATGTATTTCAAAAAAGTAGGGTAGAGTAATTTAGTAGCTTATAATACAGCACTCTTTCTAGAACATCTAAATAGAGTTAGACAACAAAGCTCCTTAATCTTGTGGGAATAAATCTTCAAAGAGTTTGAGTATTCAAAAATTCTGAGATGAACCATCTCTTCTTTAAACCTTACTAAAACAGAAATTTATTATGCAAAAAAGAGCCTTAGTATTTACAATTTTATGCTCGTTTCTTTCCGCTTTCAGCCAAAAAAGCACTGACGAAAGATTGTTGAATTTAGACACAGAAATCCAAGAATTACTAGAAACTTATCATACGGCAGGACTCTCCGTAGCCGTTGTCGAAAATGGTAAAACCATCTATGTCAAAGGATTTGGTTATCGAGATATTGAGCGGCAACTTCCAGTAGATGAAAACACTGTTTTTGGTATCGGTTCAGTGAGCAAAGCGTTTATTGCTTCACTCTTAGGAATGCTAGAGACAGATGGAGAGTTAAGCCTAACAGATCGTCCACGCGAATATATTCCTGAATTGAAGTTCCAAAACTCGACGATGGATGAAAGCATACAGATCAGGAATTTGCTTTGTCACAATACTGGACTCTCCATTGTAGAAACAGAATCTTCTTGTGCATTATTTGCCTCACAAGAGATAAATGATTTAGTACCTCGATTGGCTCATTTAGTACCTGCCGCCAATGTAGGAGAGCGTTTTTTATACTGCAATGCCATGTATACACTTGCTGCCATTGTTTCAGAACGAGTGACAGGCAAAACTTGGCAAAAACAGCTAGAAGAAAAGATTTTTCAGCCACTAGGCATGACCAATACCTACCCAAGTTATCAAGCAGCGACAAAAAATGAGAATTTATCGAAAGGCTATGCTGTCTTAGAAAATCGCCCTAAACTCGTGCCACCCGAAGAATTACCCACCCGAGCACCTTCAGGTGATATCTTTAGCAGTGCAAATGATATGGTAAAATGGCTAAAATTATGGATGAATGAAGGACGAAAAGACAGTGTGCAAATCCTTTCCGAAAGCTATATCACTCAAGCAACTGGAGCTCAACAAATCATGGGCGGTGCTCCACAAGAAAGCAATTCTAGTCAAGCTCAATTTGTAAACTATGGCTACGGTTGGATGAGTCGAGATTTGCAAGGCTATTACAAAGTGGAACATTCAGGTGGTGTCTCTGGCTATGGTTCAAATGTTGCCTTTTTTCCTACAGAAAATATCGGTATCGTCGTTCTGACGAATCAATTTTTATCTAGTTTAGCCTTCAATGTCACGAATCGAATTGAAGATCGTTTGCTCAATATTAAAAGACTTACTCAGGACAGTGTTGAGACTCGTTTTGGGACATTCATACCTATTGCACCAACTCCAGATACCGTCCAAATGAACCAAGAACAGCAACCTACACACCCTTTAGAAAACTTCGTTGGGCGCTATCAGCACGATGGATTTGGTGAGGTAACGGTTAGTCTCGAAAAGGGTAATTTGTATGCTCAATTACCATTTACGAAATTAAGATTGGGACATCGCCACTATAACGTTTTCAACTCAAATTACATCGAAGAAGTGCCTTTGGTAATGACGAGTTCTTGGCTACAATTCAATTTTGTAAGCAGTTTTCAAGGTGTGATTGATGGTTTAGAAATTAATATTGGAGAGGAAGAATCAATAACATTCGAGCGAATCAATAATGACTAATCAGCCATTCTTTTTTTAGGATTAAAAACAAAATGTTAATCGAAATCAATTATTAAATTTTTTGTTTAAAAAATACATACCTTTATCGTTTACGATAGATTAGAATGCGATGAACTATAAAATACGACAAAAACTAGAAATACTTGCTGATGCAGCAAAGTACGATGTCTCTTGTGCATCCAGCGGCAGCAATCGAAAAAATACCAAAGATGGTTTGGGCAACTCCACGGGAATGGGCATTTGTCATACCTACACCGAAGATGGTCGCTGTGTCTCGCTGCTGAAAATTTTGCTGACCAATTATTGCATTTTTGATTGTGCGTATTGTGTGAGTCGCAAAAGCAATGATGTGAAGCGTGCAGCATTTACGGTGAAAGAAGTAGTGGATTTAACGATCAATTTTTATCGCCGAAATTATATTGAAGGCTTATTTTTAAGTTCGGGAATATTTAAGAATGCGGATTATACAATGGAGCGTTTGGTGCGTATTGCGAAGGAGTTGCGGACGGAGCATAAGTTTAATGGTTATATTCATCTGAAAGCCATTCCAGGCGCGAGCGATGAATTAATACACGAGGCAGGATTGTACGCTGATCGGTTGAGCGTGAATTTGGAAATTCCTTCGGAGAGGAGTTTGAAGAAAGTTGCGCCAGAGAAGAACTACAAAGACGTGTATCAGCCGATGAACTATCTAACTTCAGCAATTGATGGCTACAAAAAAGAAAAAAAAGCCATCAAATCTACTCCAAAATTCACGCCTGCTGGACAAAGCACCCAAATGGTGATCGGCGCAACGCCCGAAAATGATTTGCACATTCTGAACTTGGCAAATGATTTGTACAAAGCTCAAAAACTAAGGCGTGTCTATTACTCTGGCTACATTCCCATTAGTGAAGACAATCGTCTGCCTGCTTTGAAGCAAGCTCCACTTATTCGAGAAAATCGTTTGTATCAATCCGATTGGCTGATGCGTTTCTATGGTTTCAAAGTGGATGAAATTGTAGATACCAAACATCCCGATTTGGACTTAGAAGTTGATCCAAAAATGGCGTATGCTTTGAGAAATCCACACCTTTTTCCAGTAGACATCAATACTGCTCCTTATGAAATGATTTTACGTATTCCAGGCATTGGTGTAAAGTCCGCAAAGAAAATTGTAGCAGCGCGAAGACATGGGAAATTGCGCAAAGCGAACTTGAAAAAGATCGGCGTCGTATTGAAACGCGCGCAGTATTTTTTGACTTGTGAGGATAAGGAGTTCAAGCAAGTTGGTTTTTATCCAGAAGCAATTCGCTCTTTGGTGGTGCAGGGTAATTCTCCTAAAAAAGCCGCGAATCAGTTGAGATTGTTTGGGTAAATGTAGATAAGCAGTTCAACAAATCAACAAATCAACAAATCAACAAACGCCATGACCTTTACCTACAATAATACTTACGAAGGCTTGCTCAGTGCCATTTTTGAGACTTATCGCTTGAAAGTGAAAAACGCTAGAATCGTTCCAGAAGAAGAGTGGCAAGGTAGTCTATTTGAAGAACCGATTGTAGTAGAAACGAATCTAGAATATGCAAGTCGTGTACTAAAAGGTGTGGAACGCCAATGTAGCAAAAGAGCAGTGACATTATTGTATCGCTGCTTCCTTTCGGAGTTACCCGAAGTATCGCATTTGATTTATGATTTTGTGCAAAAAGCGATGCGTTCCAAGATTGATATTACGGATAATTTTGGAGACGATACGGTTTTACAATTGCATCAAATTAATAAGAAAATTGGAAGAGAAGTGCATAGAATGCATGCTTTTGTGCGCTTTCAATTGACCAAAGATGAAATCTATTATTCCGTCATCGAACCTGATTTCAATGTGCTGCCGCTCCTGCCCGATCATTTTGAAAAACGCTATCCTGCGCAAAAGTGGTTGATTTATGACAGCAAGCGTCGCTACGGTATTTTCTACGATCAAAAGCAAACCGATTTCATCACTTTCGAGGAAGATCATCGCTTGGAGTTGCGACAATTGTCAGCAGAAGTGCTAGATGAAAAAGAGCCTGATTATCAAATCCTTTGGAAGAGCTATTTTGATAGCGTCAATATTCCCGAGCGGCGGAACATGAAGTTGCATCTGCAGCATGTGCCGAAGCGGTATTGGAAGTATTTGTCAGAGAAAAGGGAACGAACGTTTTGAAAGAGCATTGTTCGTTCAAATATAGATTTCGACTGCGCATTAATATACTTTTCTCTTTGGCTTTGCAGAATCACTCTATTCCCATTTGAAATTTAATAGCTTCCAGCACACTTATCCTTATATTATCATCTTCTACAATTCCATATTCAAGTGATAAACGTCTCTTATCCACTGTTCTGATTTGGTGGCAAAGGGCGATTGAGTCGTTTTCCAAATGAGCTGTTCCTTGTGGCAAGAACACTTCATTGGGGTAAATCTGCCGTCCGTTGTGAGTCGAAATCAGAACAATGTTGACGCAATTAAGTAGCTCGTTAATAACACTCTGACTCACTATCAGCACTGGTCTGGATTTACCTTGCTCTGACCCGACAACTGGCTCAAAACTAGCTCTGTACACTTTCCATTTGCTATATTTACTCATAAAGTTCAGAATCTATGTGCTTAAAATCCTCCATCACCTTTTCCACATCTTTTTGAAATAGAGGATCATTAGCAGCTTGACACATCAAAGCCATTTTATCTGATTTTGTATCCATATTCTCTCTAATTGAAACTACTTTTACATCTAATCGCTTCGCTAATGATAGCAATAGTTGTAAATCCAGTGCATTTGCGCTCTCTAATATGAGTTGACTCATTTTATTTCTTTTTTAAATAAACACTCTTGAATTTAAAAAGATTCAATATGAGGCATTGGCTAGAATAGAGGCTATGCTATTACTGTTTCTCCAACTCTATTCATCGAATGCACCGCCTCTGCCATTTCCTTCACCAAAATGGGGTCTTTCTCAATCGCATTTCCAACCACGATCACATCTGCGCCTGCTTGCACATTCGCGAGTGCTTTTTCAGGTGTTCGGATGCCGCCACCAACGATAAGCGGCACTTGAATAGCACTACTCACGGATTCAATCATGCTTGTGCTCACAGGCGTATGCGCGCCGCTCCCCGCATCCATGAAAATGAGTTTCAGACCTAACATTTCACCTGCTACGGCAGTACAAAGTGCAATATCATCTTTCTCCGCAGGAATTGGTGTAGTATTGCTAATGTAAGAAACGGTGGTTGGTCTGCCTCCATTAATGAGCATATAACCCGTTGGTAAGATTTCGAGTGGACTTAGTTTTAAATAAGGTGCAGCCAAGACGTGATTGCCAATTAGGAGTTCCGCATTTCTGCCCGAAATAAGAGAAAGGAAAAGCACTGCATCGGCTCGATAGCTCAATTGAAAAGAATTACCTGGAAACAAAATCATTGGAATATCGCAGGTCTTTTTAATTTCTTTTAAGCAATCGTCCAACATATTATTGACCACCAAACTGCCACCAATGAAAAAGTAATCTACGCCTACCTCCACTGCTAGTTCTAGCACCTTTTTCATGTTCTTCAAGCGCAACTTATCTGGGTCAATCAAGACAACGAACTTCTTTTGTCCAGTTTGCTTGGCGGTGAGTAGGGAATCGTATAGGTGTGTTGACTTTTCCATAAGATTAGAACTTTGTTGAGTTGGGTGGCGGATTGGATGGGAACGCGGATTAGACGGATGTAACGGATGGTGGACGGATTTTATAATTTATCTTATTCCAAATTACGTAACAACTCCCCTAGTCGATATTTTCACCCTAGCCAATTTCTAGAACTTGATGACTGCTTATTTGCGATTGATAACAAAGGTAGCAAAGTGAGTTGGGATTGAATAATTTTTAAGATTTGAACGCAAATGGTTACCACGTAGCTCATATAGCCTTTTCACATAAGTCACATCGTATAGAAAACTATTGTAAGAAATATTGATACCGTTTTAGCAGATGTTTAAATTCTGTAATTTTGGTAATCAATAATTTATGAGTTTGTTACTGAGATTATTTGGAATAAAACCTCTGCGAACGCTGCGTGACAAATCAAGTACTCTAACGCTTCTGTCCCAACCTCCGATACGCCTTCCAAATAATTTCCAAATCCTTAGAATTATAATAGTCTTTTGCATACAAAAAGTTGAGACGTGCCTTAGTGCGGTCGCTCAATCCAACTTGATTCAAATGATCGCCTACTGCTAAAACGGAAGGACGAATTTTAGGTAAGCGATAGTCATTTTGCTTGACGATATGATAACCTACCCAAGTTTTTTTGCCAAAAAGAACGAAGACGCAATTTTTTAGAAATTGAATAGGAGAAGGAATAAAGGAAATATGAAAAGGAGAGCTTACTAACAGGGAAAGTGCTACAATGAAGTCTAGTAATCGCTTATTCCGCTTTTGTAAATACTGACTGATATTAAATTGAATATCAATGGTATAGAGTTCGCCAGGTGTATTTTTAGAATTGCTACCGATGATGGAAAGACTCTCTTTGGGAACAATTTTATAATCTAAATTTGCGCCCAATTGCGTCATCCATTCCATGATTTTTTCAGAAGAAATATCCCTAGAACAGAAGATGATTTCTTGAATTTGATAGATTTGAACGACTTCGGAAAGTTGATTTAGATTACTTAGGTATTTTTCAGAATTGGAATCATTGGGCACAACCGTTCCGATAAAATTTTTATCTACACTAGCTTGATTCAGTAAGCCTTGCACCCGTTCGCTTTCTTCTAAATTACCAACGATAACAATATTCTTTGGACGCGTTTTACCAATATTGAAATTGCGATAACGGAAAAAATGCAGTAAAATACGAATAGCAGGAATGGCAATCAACGCCCAAGCCGTTCCCAAAACAATCAACGCGCGAGAAGAACGCAAATCCAAAGGTAAGAAACCATAAATCGCAGCAATGACCAAACTACCGACTAAAATACCTCTCACCAAACGACGTAAATCATCTCGTTTGTCATAATTTCCACTAAAATAAATACTTGATAACCAGACCACTATGTAAATTGGGAAATTAATATAAATTAAGCGGTCAGAATAATAATCCACATCTTGAAAATGATAACTCCCCCAAAAATTCTTGAGCGAAATCAAGCCAATGAACAGAAAGACGGTATCCAAAATGGGCAAATACAACCGCTTCGCTAAATTGGAGAGCATCGTAATGGTTGCGCGAAAATAGATCGCGAAGCGCAGCATTAAAACGAATAACTTCGCGCTCTTTCCAGTAAAGTGTTTTTGTGCAAACAAAATCATCGCATTATAAAAAGTGCGCACATAATTCAAGCTGCCTTTTTTAGTGCTTTCGCCTTTGTAATGAATAATACTCGTATCCGCTAAGTAATAATTTTTATAGCCGCCTTTGATAACGCGATAGGACAAATCAATGTCTTCGCCGTACATGAAAAATTGCTCGTCCAATAAGCCAATTTTTTCCAAAGTTTCTGCGCGCATCCACATAAATGCACCTGCTAAAACATCAACTGGATGGTTTTCATTTTCAGATAGATGTCCAAGATGATAATAATTGAAATTGGGAGAGGTCGGAAAGAGTTTAGAAAGCCCAAACGTCTTACAAAAAGCAACGAAAGGCGATGGAAATCCGCGCTTCGACTCGGGCAAAAAATTACCTGAACCATCTATCATTTTTACGCCCAATGCCCCTGCATCAGGATGCACTTCCATGAATTCGTAGCACTTCTCAAAAGTATCTTCTTGAACTAAAGTATCAGGATTTAAAAGCAGAATATACTTGCCTTTCGCTTGCCGAATTGCTTGGTTGTTGGCAACCGAAAAACCTGGATTGTGCTGATTAACAAGGAGTTGTACGTCAGGAAATTTCTCTTTCACCATTACCACCGAATCATCCACCGAATTGTTATCCACCACAAAAACCTCCACTTCCATATTTTGCGCAGCGCGCTCTGCGGAACGTAAGGCTTGCTCTAAGAAGTGCTTAACATTATAGTTGACGATGATGACGGAGAGCTGCAAGCGGTTGATGATTTGTTTATTTGTTTAACTGTTGATCTGAACGTACTAATTCGATGTCCGTTGCTTTGCCATCCAAACTCTTCGTATTTTTCTCTTGCCAATATTCCTTGATGCCTTCTTCGCCTTTGTGCGATGCCCATTTCGTCAACTGGTCACGATGTCCTTCAAAAGCGTAGAGCGGAACAGCAAAACCACATGAAGTTTGCACTAAATCTATTGCCACATCAAAAATTTGTCTTGCTCCCGAATAGCTCGGAAAATGCGCAATCAGTTCTTTCCATTCCGCATCGCTTTCATGAACGATTTTGGCTTGTCCGTATAATCTCAAGATCAATGGTTTACCCTCAAAAGCACAGAACATAATCGTCATACGATTCTTTTGTAAAATATGAGCAGCCGTTTCATTTCCACTGCCCGTCAAGTTCAACCAAATGACTCGATTCGGTGAAAGCACCTTCAAACTGTCTAATCCTTTTGGCGAAATATTCACTCTGCCATCCACGTCTGCTGTGCCGATGAAAAACATTTTTTGTGCTTCGATAAAGGTTTGGAGGGGGGCGGTGAGGTGGTCTAGTTTTTTTGCCATGATTCCGAATGCGTAGAAATAAATAACGGCTACAATTTACATTGTGCCGTCACTTTGTTAAGTAATTTTAATGCAGTTTATACTGCCGCATATCCTGTAAATTGACGTATCTTGGGCGCATAGAACGCAAGCACTATATCTTCTTTTGGAATTCCTTTTTCTTCCAGATCTCCAACAATATCGTAGTCAGAAATATGACGCTGAATCCAAATTTTATCTTCAATAATAGCGAAATGGAAAATGACTAAAAATATACCTTTGATCCCTTCCCAACCAATTCTCAATACTTGGTAGCGACTATTCGTATCATCTAAAAGAAGTTGGGTTTCTATATGTTCTTTTGCATTAGAATCCGTTGCTCCTTTTTCGACATATCCCTTTAAAACCTCTTTCAGAATGGTCTGATATTTTAATAATTTATCCATTGAATGATGGTATTTGTATGTATATCAAAAACGATCAAACGCACATTCTCTTCTTTTAAACGCTTCTGTATGATCCCTGAAAAAGCTCGTGCATAAATGCTTCTTCGGGCACTGCCAAATAAACAACACGATCTGGCTCGGTATCTTCCAAAGCACTTCTATAATCAAGATATTGTCCTATTGCCTCATGAAATGCAGAAATGAACGATTTTTTGATAAAACTTTTCACCTCTACCGCAATTTTCTCACTTGCACGTTCTGCTAGTAAAATATTCTCTGCTGCTAAATCAATTTCAAGATAAGTAGTATCAGATGTATAAATTCTTAGCGGATCAGCCGAAATATTCCATCCTGCATCTTGCAAAGCTTCTTTTGCATTATCATGAAACAAGTCTTTTGCCATGTCATAATTTTAAAACACTAATCAAAGTCTTTTAGTTGACCTAAGTAAAATTGACGACTTCATAGAAAATAGCTTGCCCGTGTAGGGAAACTGTCAAGGAAAACCTTACTTTCCTCAGTGTCTTAGTGGTTTATAAAAATCAACAAAATATAGTGCAAAATTGAACCACAAAGAGACAAAAGGACACAAAAGAAAACTTAAAATCTTTGTGAACTTTGTTTCTTTGTGGTTATTCAACTTCTTACTTCCTTTAGTGATTTATTGATTACGCTTCTTCCATGAAAGGATAACGATAATCCGTTGGTGGAACGAAGTTTTCCTTAATTGTTCTTGGCGATAACCAACGATAGAGATTCAAAATAGAACCTGCTTTGTCATTCGTTCCCGATGCTCTTGCGCCACCAAAGGGTTGCTGCCCGACGACTGCACCCGTTGGTTTATCATTGATGTAGAAATTACCCGCAGCGTTGCGCAATTTATCCATCGCGGTTTGCACGCCTATTCGGTCTTTAGAGAAAATCGCTCCCGTTAGTGCATAAGGCGAAGTTTTGTCCAAAGTTTCTAGCGTTTTTTCAAAATCTTTGTCATCGTATACATAAATCGTCAACACAGGACCAAAAATTTCTTCACACATCGTCGTGTAATTTGGCTTTTTCGCCAAAATGACTGTTGGTTCGATGAAGTATCCTTCTGATTTATCATGTCCACCACCCATAATGACTTCTGCACCTTTGTCTTTCTTCGCTTGATCTATATAATTAGAAATTTTATCAAACGCGCGTTCGTCAATCACGGCATTGATGAAATTGGTGAAATCTTCGGGCGTTCCCATTTTGAAGGATTTCAAATCTTTACGCAAACCTTTCTCTACGCCTTTCCAAAGGCTCTTCGGAATGTAGGCACGCGAAGCTGCCGAACACTTTTGCCCCTGAAATTCAAATGCACCACGACTCAAAGCCGTTGCCACTTCTTGCGCGTCTGCGGAAGGATGTGCGATGACAAAATCTTTTCCTCCCGTTTCTCCAACAATACGTGGGAAAGTTTTATAGGTATCCAAATTCTCACCGATAGTTCTCCACAATTGCTTGAAAACGCCTGTACTTCCCGTAAAATGTAAGCCAGCAAAGTCAGGATGATTAAAGATAACATCGCCTGCTTCTGGGCCATCTACATAGACTAAGTTGATGACGCCAGGAGGCAAACCTGCGGCTTCAAAAACTTCCATAATCACTGTCGCAGAGTAGATTTGACTGTCGGCAGGTTTCCAAATACAAGTGTTGCCACAAAGGGCTGGTGCGCCTGGTAAATTCGCTGCAATAGAAGTGAAATTAAAAGGCGTAATTGCAAAAATAAAGCCTTCCAATGGTCTGTATTCCAAACGATTCCAAATGCCTCGAACGCTTAAAGGTTGTTGCGCATAAATTTCCGTCAAATACTGTACATTGAAACGGAAAAAGTCACATAATTCTGCTACGGCATCAATTTCTGCTTGATAGACATTCTTAGATTGGCACAGCATGGTTGCTGCATTCATTTTAGCGCGAAAAGGACCTGCCAACAAATCAGCAGCTTTTAAGAAAATCGCAGCGCGCTCTTGCCAAGGCATTGCTGCCCAATCGTCTTTGGCTTTCAAGGCGGCTTTCACTGCTTTTTCAACATGCTTCGCTGTTCCTCGATTGTAATATCCTAAAGAATGCGACAATTCGTAAGGCGGACGCATTTCCACCTTATCTTTGGTGCGCACTTCTTTACCATTGATGTACATCGGTACATCTGACTTTTTGGATTTTAATTTTTTGATAGCAGCTTTTACTTCTTTTCGTTCTGCTGAGCCAGCAGCATAACTCAAAACGGGTTCATTGACGGCTTCTGGAACTTTAAAAAAGGCATTCGACATAGTTATCTTTTTACTCGGTTGATTATTTGATTAGTGAAATGGATGGAAACACAGATTAAGTAGATGAAACAGATTTTCGTAGATTTCAAACGCTGTATGATCGCTCATTACTCAAAGAGATTTCCAATTCCTTCGTATGTAATTATTACATAGGCGTGCAAAAATAGTTGAAAGCGGGAGTAAAGCAAAATGGCTTTGATGCTTTATGTTTCCTAGTATACGTAAGAAAGCTCATTGGAAAATGAGCGAATATACCTGTCAAGTTAGGAAACTTAACAGATCATTTTATCAAACGACCATCGAATTGCAAAGCGGTCAAACCACATCAAACCATCTTAAACTGCGATGCTCTCCAACCACTTTCAAACTAGACTCAAAGTCCGTATATTTGCACGCTTTTAACTCCTTGATTCGCAACAAATTAACAAAAAATCCGT
>JBCDFY010000101.1:0-24638 GCA_039176995.1 Bacteroidota bacterium | reverse complement strand
GATGATTGATAAAGTCAGATAGAATCTCTAATTTTGTCATCCCAATTCAAAAAATATACCCACGTGACGGAATTGGTAGACGTGCTACCTTGAGGGGGTAGTGTCCTATGGACGTGCTGGTTCGACTCCAGTCGTGGGTACTGAAAACCCTTACGAGATAAGGGTTTGAGTATAGTTAGAGACCGTTTCGTGGTTCGCCCAGATGGTGTTTCTAACTGTACTTTCAAAATCGTGAACCAGCCTTATCAATGAACTTTTGGTAAGTAGGGTGTAAGGTGATTGTTCCTAGCAATCACCTTTTTCTATGCTTGCTTTTTAGACTTTATAGCAGCTAATACAGCATCTTGAACAAAGTCACGTAAAGGCATACCACGTTTAGCAGCTTCTATCTTAGCTTTCTGATGAATTTCTTGCTTCACCTGAATTACTTTGTATGCTTGCTTTGTCTCCATTGCTGTAATTTTCTACAAATATACGAATAATTAGCTATAATTGTATAGTTTTATAGCCTGATTTTTTCAATGATGTAGTAAATAAAACGCTAACATGTTCCCTTTAATAGCCATAGCCACATCTATTATATTTTTATTTTTTATAGTCTTTCGTGGTGTCAGATTTTTGCTAGATTTGAGTTCTGTGCTGATTACAGTTTTGATAATTTTGATGCTTACAATAGGAAGTTATTACTTGTTTTTCTCCCCTAACCCTAATTATTACCTTGATGAAGTCCCTGAATATCCAGAAGACGCAGAACATATTGTAGCGGATTCAATTGCAGCAGAAGACAGGAAGAAGGCATCGAAAAAATATATTTACACTCCTCGGAAGTCTATGATAAAAGCATCCATTCCTGACACAATGAAAGTTGGGATGAACTACAGGGTCACGTTAAAAGCTAAACACGGAATAAAAGTAAATGAGACAATTGAGATTGAATATGCTCGGCAATACAATGGTCTTGACCAGAAAAAAATACAAAAAAACATAGAAGAAGAGGGAGAGTTTACAATAGTAGATACTATTCAAATAGCTACTTATGCAACCGCATCTATTATAGATGTGGGAGAGAATTTTGTTATTAATCCATTGTTCAGTAATTCTACTCGCATTCTTGATACTATCGCATTTAAGTTTTGGGAATGGAATGTCACACCAAAAAATAAAGGTTTACACGAGCTTATTGTTACTTTAAACTCAGAAGTCCTTCATGGAGACGAGAACATGCCAATAGAAAAAAAGGCTTTTGAACGCTCTATATTGGTAAAGGCTAATCCATATAAAGCGACTGCCAGTTTCTTCAATGATAACTGGCAATACCTAATGGGTGCTTTGGTCATCCCTCTGTTTCTCTATGGGCGCAACCAATGGCTAAAGAGTAGAAATAAAGAACAGCCGCCAAATGAGATTGGATTTTAAATATATTTAACCAAGTATTGAAAAGTGAATTTAAAGACACTTACTGAGAAAGTAGCTGAAATCATCAGTGACTACGAGGGAGATGGAAGCAACCCGATAGACAGCAAGCATATTCATACATGGATAAATCAATTTGAGGAGTCAGACAGAGTTTTTCTACTTCAAGAGTTAGTACATCTTTTTCAACAATGTTATTTTTCAAAAGAGAAAACCATAGATTGTCTCTTCAAAGGCATTAAGTACTTCGCACGCAAATATGGATATAGAGATGAAGTATCTTTTTTGCTAGAATCAAAATATATTTCAACTCAAAAAGAAGATAAAAGTCAAACTGAAATTTTAAGACTTTTCTATGAATCGTTACCTTTAAAATTTGGGATTGAGGAAAGGTTTATAGGAAGTAGCGCAAAAAAATTTGCCATATATTTTGATGATATTTTAGCCACAGGAAATACCACCGTTAATGAAATAGAGAATTTTTTGAAAACCGAAAAGGCAGACTACATAAAAAGATTAGTTAACGACGAATTTAAATTACTAATACAGAATGTTTGCTGTCACTCGTGGGGGAAGTCAAACTCTAAATATCGTTTCAAAATGATTTTTGGGGATGATGTACTTAGAAGGATAGTTTTTTACGCGAATTACTCAATAGAAAATAATCCAAATGACTTCAAACGACGTTTCAATCATGCTTACCCTATTGACAAAGAGATGGGGATAGTGAAAAAATATCTTGCAAGTATAGATACAGGAGAGTTTGATAAATATGTAGAATTCGCCTTTCGCCCTACTAAAGAACCCAAAAAAGAAACTTTTTTTAGTAGTCCTGAAAATAGGAATCGTTATGAATATATCTTACTAACAAAAGGTATAGAGATATTAGAGTCAGTCAAAAAATTAAACTCTCCTATGAGACCTTTAGGTTATACTGTAAAAAGCCATAGAACTTTTGGTCTTGGAACGCATTTCTTTACTTGGAGAAATGTACCTAATACTGCTCCATTAGTTTTTTGGTGGAAGTCAAAGACCTGGTATCCTCTATTTCCTGTCAAGAACAGAGGGTAAAATAGATTTTATGCAAATTAGAACTTATATAAAAAAAGATGTAGTCTCTTTTAGGAGCACCAAAGCAACATTTGGAGGACTTTCAAATATGGCAGCAGGGTACAGCATTTTTGTTAATAGTATATTCATAAAAACATCAGAGGCTCTGTATCAAGCTTGTAAATTTCCCGAACACCCAGATGTGCAACACGCAATCATCACTCAACACAGCCCAATAACAGCTAAAAAAATTAGTCGAAAGAATCAACAATTGGTTCGACATGATTGGGATGATATAAGGGTAAAAGTGATGCGTTGGTGTTTGCAAGTGAAGCTTGCTCAAAATTGGGATACTTTTTCTAGAGTGCTTAAATCAACAGGGAGTAGAGCTATCGTAGAGTACACTAAAGAAGATAAAATATGGGGTGCTACTGATATTGGTGGTGGCAAAATTCAAGGAGTTAACGCTTTAGGTAGACTACTAATGGAGCTGCGAGAACGTCACGTTATGCAAGGCGAAGTTATCCAATGCGTAGAACCTCCTAAAATAACTAATTTCATATTATTTGAGAATCAGATAGACTGGGTCTGCGATGAAACCAATGATGTTTTTGACTTGGGAAGTACTGATGTAGAGCATATTCATACTGGCGTATGATTTGAAAAAATAATTGTCACCTCACCTCACAACCAATAACTCGCCCCACCTCGTAGTAAACCGTTTCGATTTAAAATTAGCATTCGGTCTAAGGTGCTTCTTAGTAGTACCCATCGCGGAAAAGTGTACGGTATTGCTACCCATTTTCTTATTGATGGTATCCATTGCAGCAATCAGTTTCCGAGCTTTGAGGGTAGGAGCAGTAGAATGGAAAAGGTTCGTTTGTAACACTGTATTGGGTGATAAATCACTAGCGAGTACACCTGCTTTTTTGTAGTTAGTATTGGGTTCGTACAAGCATTCAGTCACAGCAAGGACGTAGCGAATAAGTTCATTTGTATTGCTTGTCGCTATCGGTAGCTGTACAGTAGTCGCAAAGCATAGCCGCCCGTCTAAACGCTTATTCTTGTGCTTATTTACCCACAGATAGACGGTTAGTACACCCGCTATTTGGTCGTACTGTCTTAGCTTCTCAGCGAGTCGAGCAGTGAAAGTTGCCACCTTCTCTTTTAAGACGTCAAGGTCATACACATCTTGGCTAAAGCTCCTAGACACCATCGTATTTTTACGCTCGCTGACTGCTTGCTCTAAGTCATAGCAAGCAAAGCCGTTTAGCTCTTTGAGCAATCGCAATCCAACAACTCCAAATTCCTTTAGCATCCAATGTTGATTTACTTTTTGCAATTGCTCTACACTATGTACATCGACTGCATTCAATCTTCTTTGATAAGCTCTACCGACACCCCAAACTTTTGAAATGTCAAGCTCTGAAAGCTTAGAATCACTGACATCGAGATAATATACACCCGTATCAGTCTGCTTTTTGGCAATATGATTGGCTAACTTAGATAGCGTCTTTGTTCTGCCAATTCCAATACTTACAGGAATGCCTGTACCTTTTTGGATTCTCTTCTTTAGCCCAATAGAGTAGTCAGTCAATTCAGTAGCATCCATATTTGAATAACCTATCTTCAAGAATGACTCATCAATAGAGTAGACCTCCACATTTGGGCATGAATCGCGAAGGATGTTGACTATCCGTTGGCTCATGTCACCGTACAGCACGTAGTTGCTCGAATAGACTTTGATACCATGCTTTTTGATAACAGGACGTATCTTAAAATATGGCTCACCCATTGGAATACCGAGGGCTTTGGCTTCATTGCTTCGCGCTATCACACAGCCGTCATTATTGGACAATACCACGACCGGGCAACGCTCCAGAAGTGGATTAAAGACGCGCTCACAGCTCGCATAAAAGTTATTGGCATCGACTAGGAGGAAATGAGTATTACAGTTCATAAGGGGTATGTATGACACTGATGACTACGCCCCAAATCTGGAAGTCGTCGTATTTACTCACTTCAATAGTCGAAAAACTTGGATTTTCAGGTTTCAGGTAGTGTTTCCCCTTTTGGATAACATAGCGTTTAACTGTAAACTCACTATTGACAAAAGCAATAATGACATCCTTATTCCGAACCTCCCGACTTCTATCAACAATCAATATATCATCTTCATAGATACCTGCTCCCTGCATTGAGAAGCCTTCTACACGAACAAAAAAAGTTGTGGACGGGCTAGTGATTAGATGCTCATTGAGGTCTAAAGTTCTTTCAATGAAATCGTCAGCAGGAGAGGGAAAGCCCGCGCTAACTGACTGAAAAAATGGGAGGTTTAATTTTTGTAACGGAATGATGGGAACGGTTACACCTTCTGCATTTGCATGGTGTGGATTCTGCATTGTAGTTTGTAAAGTTTTCTCTGAATAGTCAAAAATAGGAGTAGACCGTCAGTACAAATAAAATACAAAATGTTTTATAAATAATCTAAATGTTGATAATTAACAGAAAATGTTTGTAAATGGATGTTATTGTGGATAACTATTCATCCTCAAATTGAAACATAAACTGAATGAATAAAATCAACATACCTACATAATAAGAGAGGTATTAACACTAAAATTTCAAAGTGTTAATATAATCATAAACCTGTTGAGACTGTCTCGAATTATGCGTATATTGTAGTCAGATTACAGTGAGAATCTAGTATAATAAATAACCCAAACCAAAACCCCAGAAACTGTGAAATATATTCCTGTTGGGCTGTCTCAAAACTCAATTGAGAGCGACGCCCTAAATCTTACAAAAGGTCACTATCCACCACTCAAAAAAAAGATAGTTGACTATCTTTCCTTACATCCATCCAAATCATTTTCTTCTCGACAACTAGCAATATCTACGTGGATTGACCGCTCTACGATTACGCGGCAACTTATAGACTTGCAACATCTCAATAGGATTGAAATAGCCAAGAAAGACAAGTGCATGATTACTGGTCGTAAGGTCAACCACTACAAAATTATTTCTCCACAAAGTAAAAGCTCAGATTAATGGAAAGACGTATGTTCCTCAAAACACAGCAAGCAGCAGATGAGCTATATCTGCATCCAGATACTTATCGCAAGTATGTCAATGAAGGGCGCATTATTGCAAAACTTATTGGCAGGAATCTACTAACGACACATGATGATTTACTAGCCTATTATCATGCAGAAAAACCACACCATCTATCGAGGATGGATATGGCACATACCGACCAACAATAATTTTTCAACCCAAAAAAACTAAAGAACAATGAAGTATAAATTAACGAATGAAGAAAAAAATCGCGCTATTTCGATTTTGGGCGGCGTAGATGTTGCTTTGCTTGAACAGAAAAATGATGTACTAAATAACAGCGACACGTCACTTGGAGCAGCTTTAGTTCGCTCACATGATTTAAGAAGTGTTGCAGAAACGCTCTATCTGTACATCCACACGCGCGAAAAAGAAATAATGACACAGCAGCGCATTACAGAAAGTCAGATGAACTCAGCGCAACTTTGCATTTCTCTATTAGTAGAAAAGCTGTCAGCTAATACAGTACTGAAGTCAAACAGAAAAATCATACAAAAGAGTATTAGACTCAGCGATATTCTCAACCGCAATTCACAAGATGTTGAAATGAGAAAAATCTATCATCAAATTGAAAAATCTGAACAAGGTATAGAAGATAGTCAGATACAGAAGTTGTATGCAGCCGCCAGAGAAGAAAAGAGATTCTAAAATCTATGTCAGAGCCTTATGGGCTTATACCGAGCGCGTCGTATAATGCGATGCGCTCCCTTTTCCAATAATCCCAAACCTACCTAAAAACCAAAACAATGGCAGAAAGAATAGTCCCAATTCGCATTGACCTGAACACCCGTGATTTTGCGAGAGAGTCCGCTAAACTTAAAATCGAACTCGAAGGCATTAGAAAACAAATTAAGTTGGCTAAGGAAGCTAGCGATGAAGATGTGCTTGGAGGACTGATTCAAGGTGAAGAAAGATTGAAACAAGAGCTGTTAGAGGTTAACAGGTCTCTACGTCTTCAATCGAAAGAATTTAATAATCAAAAGGCGTCGCTACCAATAGAATCCCTAAAACAGCTAAGGGTTGAATACTCTAAATTGAAACGCTCCCTTGTTGAACTTGATGTCAATTCTCCAGAATTTGCAAAGCAATCAAAAGAAGCGTTTGCTTTAGGGAGTCGTATTCAGTCGTTAGAGCGCGACTTTTCTAGCTTTGGGTCTAGCGTCGGTGATTACGAGCGAGCTTTCTCGTCCGCTCTAGAGGCTTCAATACAAGCCTCTGGTCGATTATTAGGGGGCGGTTCAGTGCTAGATGATTTAGCTTCATTGTCTTTGATAGGTGGCGGTGCTGGTGCAATTTTTGGAACTGTCTTAGAAACAAGCAGCGAAGCTCTGGAGGTAGTGTCTGCCTTAGTCGATGAAATTACGCGCCTCAAAACTACTATCAATGTCACTACAGGACTTGAAGGGTCAGAACTTTTGAGTTTTACTGCCCAATTGAAGGGCGTGACAGATATTCTTGAGACAGATGTAGAGGAAACTCTTGGGGCGGTCAATTCTGCCGCCCGAACCTTTGGGCGAGATTTCAGCGAAAGTCTTGATGTCGTTGAAAAAGGACTCATAAGGGTCTCTAACCGCGACGAATTTTTGGACAACATTAGAGAGTACAGTAGTGCCGCTAAAGATGCAGGGATAGCATTTGAGGATTTCATTTCTATCCTTATTTCCTCACAACAAAGCGGTTCGTTTAATGATACGGTAATTGATGGTATACTACTAGACGGCATCGTAAAAATAAGGGAGGCGAGCGACAGTACACGGTCAGCATTAGAGTCGGCTTTCGGCAAAAAATTCACTGATAACCTATTCAAGAATATACGTACAGGCTCAATCACTGCTATAGAGGGATTGCAGGAAGTTGCAGAAGCCATAGAAAAAGGTGATTTGAATGGTCAGCAGCTACAACAAGTAGTGTCTACGCTATTTAGTACAGGTGGAGAAACTAGCGAGCGAGTGTTGCTTGAAACACTTAGGAATATAGGTGATGAAACTTCGAGGGCTATAGATTTCACATCATCGTACATTACTAGATTAGAAGAGCTGTCTAAGCAATCTAAAAGGCTTGCCACTGAGCAAACTTTACTTGCTACTCAATTAAGTGGCTTAAAAGATGCGTTTGAACTCACATCTTTACAAATAAAGACCTCCTTTATTGCTGAAACCAATAAGGCACTGATTCTACTTAGAACATTCTCTGTAGTAGCGTCACGATTAGCCAATGGTAATTTCAAAGAGGCATTCAATTTCCAATCTATACAAAAAGAGTTGGCAGCCGCCGCCAAATCTACCAAAGAAGCACAAAAAATAGCGGACGAGCTAGGAAAAACAGGGGAAGAGACAGGCGATAAAATTACTGGAGGTACAGAAAGGGCAAGGACTGCTTTTCAGAGACTTAAAGATGAAAGTAGAGAATTAGCAGACCAGATTCAACTGGGGCTGCTGAATGGTAGCGATACAGACACCCAAATCGCTAGATACCGCCAAATCACCTCTGAGATTGAGCGCATTAACGACCGATTTAGGGAATTGACCGAACTACAAGCACAAGTCGATGAGAATAGCCTACAAGCTCTTAAAAGCGCACTAACGGACATCAATAGTGAGATAGCTAGAACTGACGACGAAACGCTACTAACACAACTCACACAGCAAGCAATTGACCTTGAAGAAAGCGTAAGTAATGCAGAAGGGCGTTTGTTATTTCTACGTAGACAGGCAACAGGCGGTCTAGTTTCTGAAATTGCGCCACTAGACGGTCAAACGGCACTATCTGAACTTTCGCCGCTCCAGTCGGATGGAACAAATAATGAATCAGAAGCTATTGCAGCAATTGAGCGCATAGCACAACAGAGAATAGTCAAATTGCAAGAAGCTGCACTCTCAGAATCTATCACTAATGAAGAACTTGCACAACAACGTGTAGCTATTGAAGAGCAAGCTGAGATTGATATACTGAATCTGAAATTATCTAATGACCAGCTAGCAGCCGATGCAGAATTGAAGCTTCGTACCTCCCTGAACGATAAGCTTCTATCCCAAGCCGAGGAGCAGCAAGAAGCATTCGATAAGGTGTTCGATATTGAGAAATTCAAAGAATATACGGTTGCAGCTATTGATGTGGCACAGACAGTATCGAGGGGTATCTTCCGTATAGAAGAACAACGCATTGAGCAGCAACAGGATAAGCAGCTAGAAGCACTAGAAGAAGAGTATAATGCAAAATTAGCAGCAAGTGAGAACAACTCCATACTGCAAACAGAATTGAGGAAGGAACAGGAGGCTAAGGAAGAGGCTATTTTGCGCGAAAGTTATGAAAATCAAAAACGCCTTGATATTGCAAATGCGCTTATATCTTCATCTTTAGCATTCATACGAACTTTAGCCAGTCCAATTCCCTTCCCTGGCAACGTCATTGCCGCTGGCACAGTAGCAGCAACAGCAGCTTTAGAAGTAGCACAGATTCGCGCTCAGCAGTTTGAACAAGGAGGACTTGTTTTGCATAAAGGTGGATTATTAAAAGGTAAGTCGCACAAACAAGGGGGTATACCCATTGAAGCCGAGGGAGGTGAATTTATTGTTAATAGGTTGGCTGTCAGTAGCGGGAATAATCTGGCATTACTTGAACAGATTAACAATTCAGTAAAGCCTTCTCGACGCCAATTTGAAAATGGCGGTTTTGTGTCACCATTAAATCCAAATACGTTTACGCCCGTTCCATTTCCTTCAAACCCGACAAGTCCATTGTCGAATACTGTTGTGGTTAATCCAAGCACTTTCATGGCGGAAGCACGAATTGAACAAGCTAGCATTGATGCGATGACTCAATCTATGAACGCTGTGATGGAACAACAGTTAGGTAGGTTGCAGGCAAAGTTGCCAATGATGGTCAGGACGGCTATTGAAGACGGCATGGTCGATGCTGCTACCTCTTCAAGAAGGATTGATAAGAGACGCAGAAGCGCACGAAATTAAACCAAATCATTAACCAATAACCCATATTCAAAATGACTACAATCGCAATCCAAACCGAAACAAAAAAACAGGACTTCAACCTTCCTTTGTCTCCACAGGAAATCACCTACCGCGACGGTATGGCATTCAGGAAGTGCGTATATGAAGCAAGTCTCTTATTAGAACTTACTCAACTCAAAAGTGAAGCTGACAAAGCAAGCTACTTTGAAATAATAGCTAAGGCAGTCAATGAACTAATGAAGGTCTACAACGATGACTTTGATTTAGGCATGATACTTCAAACTGAAAGATTGTTCGATGACGATTGTCTGGATTTAGAGAAGATAATGAGCGACGATGACCTCTATTACAATTTTGAGAATAGTATCATTGGAGAGAATGGTCTATACACTCACTTTAGCAATGTTCTCTCACTAGCAGACAATACGATACTAGATTTAGGTGAAGATGCAGCACGCTTCGAGCATCAAGGGCGTAAATACAAAATGCCTTATTATCTTTTTTATACTTTAAGAGCTGATGACCTTCCACCAGAATCAGCAACAGGCGCAGTAATAGAAGTCTTAGATGTAGAAGTTGAGATGGAAGATTTAGATAAGGACGATACCTTGTCAAGCATCGAAAAAAATATAAAACTACTCAGTCTCTTCTGTCAAAAAAATGATGCAGAGTTTCCGATTCTAATGGAAGGAATTGGAAATAATGTTGACAAGGTAGATGAGAACTTGAAGATATACTTTGATGGCGTATACAACGAATTGTTCACTATCGACTACGAAACAGCGACCGCGCTACTAGAACTTATTCGTCAGAATACAGCAAATGTAGTTGCGATGATGAATTAGTGAGTGAGTGATAACCTATTGAAAAACGATATAAAAACGATATAGCTATGCCAAAATGTGAACACTTAGAAGGAAAGCGAGTCAAGTTTGGAGACGGTCAAGACCCAACCAAAGGCGGTCGCAAAAAGAAAATCTATACTATCCTGAAAGAGAAAGGGTATAGTAAAGACGATATAACTACCGCTTTTGGTGAGATTGGTTGGTACAATTTAGAAGAGCTGCACACAACATCTAACGATGAGACCAAACCAATTATAGCACGGATTATTGCTAACCAATTCATTTCAGCTTTTGAAAATTCCGATTGGTACAAAATCAAAGATATATTGGAGCATACTATTGGTCGTCCAGTGCAGAAATCGGAAGTAACGGGGAAAGATGGTACGGCTATCGAATTGAATAATGGTGTAGATTGGAATAAGCTAGATGTAGATACGCTGAGAACGATTTTAGAGACTATCAAGCCCGAAAAATAGCCAATAACCCCAAAGCCCTTACTGATGGAATTATCATACGAGCAAGCACTAAAAACGCTTTGTCAAAAGAGTTACTACGATTTCTTCAAGCATTTTTGGGAGACAGTAGTCCAAGACCCTCTCATTGAAAATTGGCACATTAAGTACTTATGCAATGAACTCCAAAAAGTTGGCGAATGGGTCATCAATCGAGAGCCAAAGGAGTACGACCTGCTCATCAACATCAGTCCGGGCGAGTCGAAGTCAACCATCTGTACGATACTATTCCCTGCATGGCTATGGACACGCGATGCAAGTATAAGGGTCATTAGTACATCATACAGTGAAGACCTTGCACTTGACCATGCCAAGAAGTCTAAAGACTGTGTACTCAGTTATAAGTATCAGTTGCTATTTCCCAACGTACAGATAAGAAAAGATACCAAAGCAGCAGGTAAGTATTTCACTACTAAAAAAGGAGAGCGACAAATATCTGGCACAAAAGGAACAATTACAGGTAAACACGCGCACTTAATCATTTGGGATGACCCCCTTAGCCCAAAACTAGCAGCAAGCAAGGCAGAGGTCAAAGCAGCAAATGACTTTATCAATAAGACCCTATCGAGCCGTAAGGTAGACAGAACCAACACACCGACAATTGGCATTATGCAACGTCTCCATGAAAGCGACCCGTCCGGCGATTGGATAAAAAAAATGAATAATGGTGAGAAGCGCATCAAACACATTTGCATTCCTGCTACTGACGACTACGAGGTGAAGCCCTCATTTTTGCGTAACAGGTATGTTGGGGGCATCATGAATCCACATAGGACAGGTAAGATTGTCTTGGAAGAAGCTAGAGCAGATTTAGGTTCGCATGAATATGCTGGACAATATGGACAGAACCCCCAACCGATAAAAGGAAACTTGGTAAAGAGAAATTACTTACCTATTCTCTCTCTTCAAGATGTGCCGCCCGATTTTTGGACAGCTAGGAAAATTGCGGTTGGTGATTTGGCACAGACCGCAAAAGAAACGAACGACCCCAACGGGATACTAATTTTTAAGGTCGTCCAGAATAAGATATACCTTATCGACTTTCACCGATACTGGAAGGAATTTGAGGACAATAAAGCGACAATAGTTCAGATACTTCAATCGCACCAACAACAGGGGCAATTGCCGCCTATCTATATTGAAAATAAGAGTGCAGGGCTTGACATGGTAAGCAGTTTGGTACGGAATTACGGAATCAATGCTATAAGCTGGAAGGTTGGCGCAAAAGACAAGGTAGCGCGGTTAAAATCGGTGCTATCCTATTTTGAGTCGGGGCGCGTTGTCATCGTGAAGGGCAACTGGAACTATGAGGAGTTTATCAATCAACATCTAGTCTTTCCAAACGGCAAGCACGACGAGGAAGTAGATTGTGCAGTCATGGCAATTGACGTAGGACTGTCTCAGACTATTAGTACTGCTCCAGCCAGAAGAAGAGTACAAAGAATAAATTTTTAATAACAACCACTAAAACTAAAAATTATGAATCAATTTATCCACAATCCGTTCGACCCCGAAAATCCGATTGATACACATTTGATGCCGTCAGTGCAGCAACATTTCTTGCGACTTTTTCACAATTGCTGCAAGGAGAAGGATTTCCAATGTATTAACCTCCTACGAACCCATGCCCACAAGTTTGGTAAGATGGGAGACACAGACTTCAACCGAGCGATGAATCAGATACGAAAAGAGATGATGCAGTAAATGTCTTCGTTTTTTGAGACGGGTTATATTTTGAGCCTTCGCCAAATCGGCGAAGGCTTTTTTTATGTCAGCTCTTTATGAACTCTATTAAGTCTGAATGTAGGATATACCATTGACCGAATTTTTTATAAGCTTTGATTTCATTTGATGCGCACATTGCCCGTACAGTACGAACGTGCTTATTGAGAATTGCTGCTACCTTGTCAGTAGTGTAAATTTTGTCCATGATTATTTGATTTTTGGAGTTTATACAAATTGTTGATTGAGGTATTGATTAAAACGAATTGTTGATGGCGTTGGTTGCTCGTGGCTTGCTTATAAGATGTATTTGCCTTGTAGGTGTATCAAAAAAAACCTTGTCAAAAAATCACGCTGAAAGGTGCGTTTTGATTGAATCAATAACCTATTAAAAGTGTATCACAAAAAACACTTGTTTATTTTGAAACACTTTATCGGATTTAACGTTTGATAAGTAAAAGCAATCGACAATGAGGAAAGCAATTATCTACACAAGAGTAAGCACATCGAGACAAGAAGTTGACAGACAAATATCTGAACTTGAACTTCACGCCAAACGAAATGAATTTGAGATAGTAGAAATTTTCTGCGAAAAGATTAGTGGTAAGCTACCAATACACCGCCGCCGCTCTGGTAAGGCATTTATGAATTTTATCAAAGCAAATGATATTGATATAGTGCTAGTGTCAGAAGTATCGCGGCTAGGTCGTTCTGCTATTGATGTTCAAAAGACAATCGACTATCTAACAAATGAGCTGAAAGTTAATATCTATATTCATCAACAATCTATGTACCTACTAGATGAGAACAAAGAATATAGAGCTATGTCAAAGATGTTTGTAGATATACTTGCCAACTTTGCGCAAATGGAAAGTGAGATTTTAAGTAGTCGAATAAAGTCTGGACAAGCGGAAGCAAGAAAAAGAGGAAGGAAGGAAGGAAGACCAAAAGGCAGTATTCAGGATAATAAGGCTACACTTTCCAAATATCCAAAAGTGCAACGTGAATTGAAAAACGGTCTTTCATTACGGAAAGTGGCAAAGCTGTGCGATGTGTCTGTAAATACAGTTATCAAGGTGCGCGAAGCTATGGCAGCTTGATTGGTTTAACAATTGATAGACTGTAGCTATCCTCATTATTACCAATACCTACCTATACTGATTTTCTAAAATTACAATCCAAGTTACACTGCCCACACAACTTGCTGTTGTAAGACTGGCAACTTGCATCATATTCAATTATAGCACCGTAATATGCTATGAAGAAAGGTGTTTTGACCAAAAATAGAATGCCAATTGTGGCGAATGATGAGTTATGGTATTCTTCGCTATATCAAGTTCAAAATTAAGGTATTGAACTTGGTATTTTTTTCCCTGTTTTTAATAATTAGAATTCCTCGTCCGCTTACAGTGGGGTAGTTCATACATCATCATATTTAACTACAGAAGTAAAAAAGGTTGTACTTTCTACTGTTACTGTATTGCCTGATATTGCAGATGTGAAAATTACAGCACCAATAAAACCCAAAAAAAGAAGCATAATCGCCACACCTATAATAAAGTAGGGAGTCCCTGAAAACTCCTTGTTAGTGATAGACAATATATTATTTCTCTTGCAGTCAGATTTTAGGATAAGACCAAACAATCATCTTGATAGAATTCAGAGAATCAAAATTAAAATTCAAGAACTGATTCTTCTAAAAGTTAGAAATCCTCCAAAATGAGAGAAAATGCCGTTTTGGGAGGATAAAAACCCTTATTTTAATAGTGTAAACTTTTAATTATCAGATGGTTATAGTTTTTAGGGACTCCCCAAAGTAGGAGGTCACTTGTAGATACCCACCTATACAAAAGCAAAAGCTTACCCGAGGATAAGCCTTGCTCCTCAGCTAAAGAGCTGATGAATTGATAATGTAAAATATCTTATAGTTCAGAGAAGCTAAAGAGCTGATGAATTGATACCCTTCTTCTTGGCTTCTCTATAAATCATTAATAATGAAATACTTAATTAAACGACTAAAAGTCGTAATGGCGAAGCTATGCACTTTCTTGTATGAAACGTTTTTTGACAGGAAAGTTTTACAGAAGATTATAAGAATACTGGTGGTTTATTTAATTCTTAAACTCTTACAGTTAGATATAGACCCTGAGCAGTTTAATATGATAATGGATTTTCTTAGCTGAAAAGGATTATTTAAGTTTTGGATGGGTCAAAAACCTACATTACAAACGGTGTGAGTGGATGTCTAAAGGAATAATGCCATAAAGTGATAACTTAGTGGATTGAAGAACTAAATTAATGTGCTTTGGACTTTTGGAAAATCGCCGCAATTGCTACATGGGCTGTAATAGCCATCCTAGCAGGCGTCTACATCTATATCAGACGTAAACCTCTATCTACTGCCAAAAGCGTCCTATTAGGGCGGCAACTGCACAGTAGCATCAATCAGTTATTCGATGAGGTAGCCGAGCGGAAAGTGCAAAGACAGACGCTTGCTGATACCTCGAAATATGTGCTGCATCGTTTTACCCGTATTGGGCTATTTGCCATTTTAGCGGCTTTGATTCCTGTTTTGTTTCTTAGTATCCAGACCTATCTATTGAGCGTACAGAACGACCGTATTGACTTGCAGAATAATTTGATAGAAGCACAGCGTAGAGGGTCATTGGTTATTTTGATGAGCAACATCATGGAGCAAATGAATGATGAAATCAATGAGTATAAAAAGCAGAATCCTGATGTTGCGAATGATTCGATAGGCTATCCATTGAGTCAACCACTTATAGGTCGGATAATTGGACTGAATGAAGGATTTTTACCTTACCGAATTTTTCAAGATGGTGATTTAACAGAAGAAGAATATAGTGTTGAAAGAGGACAACTATTGCTATCATTAGCTAATAGTAAGTTAGATAGTAATACGATAAATAATATATGTAATCGCACCACATTCAGGCAATCCTACCTAAGAGGTGTGAACTTTAGTGGGATTAATCTTAGAGAACTGCAATTTGCCCCTATTGAACAGACTTTGACTGAATATGACCGTATATATTCTTTAGGGACAATTTGGAGTAGAAATAATAGAAGTATAGACCTCAGTCTTTCAAATCTTAATGAAGCCCGTTTTGTGGATGCAAATCTAGGTGGTGCAGACTTTAGCGGTGCAAAATTAGCCGACTCAGACTTCTCATTAGCTCAGATTGCTTACTCAGATTTATCAAAAGCAGACTTTAGCGGTGCAGACCTCTCTTTTACTGATTTAAAGGGTGCAAATGCCTTTGCGGTGAATTTCAACAATGCAGACCTTGGCAATGCAAATCTTAATGGGGTAAATCTTTATGCCGCTAACTTGAAAGGAGCAGTTTTAGAAGGAGCTAGTCTATATCATGTTCGTAATTTAAAGTTAAATCAGTTGCTAAGTGTAAGGGGGCTTTTTGGGAGTGTAGGTATAGATAGTACTTTGACGGCTAAGATAAAAGAAAAAAAGCCTTGCTTGTTTTTTCCCGGAGGCTGCAATCATAATCAATAACCACCATGCAAAAAATAACAACATTCAAGGTAGAGCGGTCAACATTTGACAATCATCGCGCTCTCGATAGATTGATGTATGAGCACTTCCGCTATGATTTGGGAATCATCAACAAGCCCTATTTGATAGAATCCTTGTCTGTCACCCTATACTCGAAAAGCGAGTTCTTAGTAACCGTGCTGTACCGCTATCCCATAGAAGAAAAGGTTGAGTAGCTAGATATATCCAAAGCGTGCTTATCATTCTTATCTCTTTTTCTCAATCAACCCCTCAACCAATCGAATATCACTATACAACGCATTCTTAGCCCGTGTAGCCCCCGTATTAGTTTCACCGCCACTGTACGCCCAACTTTCTTTATCCACGTCCCTAACAGCTTCCTTTAGGCTCGATAGCTCTACTTTTAACTGCTCCACTGTCATCTGCTCATAGACACGCTCATTCTGATTAGGGGTCGATACAGCCCATCCCAGCAGCATGAAGGCTAATTGAAATATGAGAATGAATTTTAGTGCTTTCATTTTTGCGTTTTGATTTGGACGGGTGATTGTAGTCTGGTCACGGCATACTGATATTCAGTTGACCGTGACCAAAAGTAATCTATCTGTTTTGATAATTCACAAAACTCCTTAGTTGAGCGTCATTATATTTGACTACCGCCTTATTGTAATTCCTCCTTACAGTTGCCCTAATTTCGGATGCAGTAAAGTCTGATTCTTGCCAGCTTAGACACTCTGATAGCACACTGTCAAAACTAACTCCATGTTCTTTACATCTGCTTGCGAACTTAAACGTGAAGCCCTCTCTATTACCTTTTGCAAAGTAGATACCGTTGTTGTTCATTCCTTGTTTGATAAGCTCCATTCTTTCGTTATCGCTATATAGAACATTATTGCTAAAGCTCGCTTTGTTTACCACCTCTCTATGAGACTTCTTTTTTATTGGTCGCTGAACTTCGCTAAGTAATTTTGTGTAAGGCACGGCGTCAAAATTAAAGTAATCGCCATTATCATAGCTGTAAATTCTTAGCCTACATACGTCTTTACATTTTTCATCTATTATCACTCCAAATCTTTTGAAGTCCTGTTGCAAGGCTCTGAAATGACTTTCATGTCTCTCTGGATGTGCGACAGGAATAAGGACAAATAGACCATTCCCCGAAACCGATTTGCCGATATAAGCAATGTTGTTGATTTTGATGAGTTCGGTACTTAGGTCGTCGTAATTTGTGATTGAAGTATTGTCCTGTAAGTCGATGTCTAAACAGATAAATCCTGAGTGCTTTATCAATGCTCCTTTCTTACGTTCTGAAAAAATGCCAGATGGTGTGATGGCAGGCAACATCCTTTTTAGCCTATCTCTATTGTCCTTATTTTTTTCAGTGCGAATAAGGTCAACTTGCTTTTTGTGATGTGTGCAATTAATCCAGTCCACTAGATTCACAGTAGTTGGATTCTTAGACTCCTTGCAATGCTTAAAGCAAGAAACCTGTATATCTTTGAGATTCATCTTTTTCGTGTTGAGTGTCCCAGCTTGGGACAGGGTGGGACACTTAATTTATTGAATATCAATTACTTATAGAAGTGTCCCACGTGGGACACTTTTTTGAGAGAAAAAATAAGGTAAAGTGTCCCATTTTTCGTAACTAATTAATTATCAATTAGTTAAGTGTCCCATAGGTGGGACACTTTGGGACACTTGCAGTTATTTTTCCTCCTTACATCGTTTAAGGATTCTTGAAACGGAACTCTTTGAAATGTGTAACTCCTTTGCTATCCAGCGCAAAGATTTACCCTCTTTGTCGTACTCAACAACGAGTTCTTCTTTTGACATTTTTTCATCACTATCCGAAGGCGCAATATGAAGCTGTTCGCTTTCGTATCTACCTGTAAACTCAAATGCTAAAAAGTTTCTAGCTCCGCCCTGAGTGACAATTTTGTTCAGTTCAAAAACTGGTACGTTATCAGCTCCATAGATTTTTTCGCCACTCCTAATTTTGACTTGCTTTAGGTATCGAAGATTAGAATCTTTCGTGCTAATGCCAATGAAGAAGGCAGAGTCTATAAATTGACCTAGCTTGCTACTTCCAGCTAAATGATTGATGTCAATAGGTGTGAAAGCAGGCACTTTTGGTGTGTGAGCAAGAATCAAAATAGTAAGTCCTTTTTTCTCCTTTTTGCTTTTTAACACCTTCATCAATCTAGCAGCAAACTTTCCTTTTTCAAGCTCATTACCAAGATAGGTCAGGTTGTCGATAATGATAATTTTTGCGCCAGACATTTCAATAGCATTATCTATATCGCAAAGCATCCTATCTTCCATCGAAATGCCATCTGGCAAATCAGCTTCATGATTTATAGTAAGACTTAAATAGTCTTCGCTAAAAGAATAGTGATTTCTCCAATCTTGACTGACTCTCTTTTCTACCTGCTTATCAGTCATTTCACAGTCAAGGTAAAGTACTTTTTGTGCGTTACCCTCAAACTTGAAATCGGAATGAATAGGAGACCCCTTAGAGATTGAATCTCCAATCTGGACTGATAGTACACTTTTACCAGCATTCGTCTTGGCAAAAAGAACAGTTATTTCATTCTCATATATGAAGTGAGAAAATAATTGTTTTGGTACTGGCTGGTTCTTTGCATCTTCAATGCGCTGATTGAATGTTCTAAGCTTTAAGCCGCCAAAAATGGTTGATTGTTGAAGATTGTTAAGGTTGGTGTTTTTCGGGATTTCTACTTTTATCCCGTCTTTGTGATTGTTAGAATTATTAGACATAACAAAATAGTTATGACCAAATCAAAAATCAATAAAAATATCGCAATATCAATGCAGCAAAGACTTTCATAAGTCACTGAAAATCAGTATATTTGTAGCCTATCAAAACAGCATTGGATATTTATATTGGAAGCTTCACCTTATACGTGGAGCTTTTTTTGTTTGGTCGGTTGGTTAATAAGGTTATAGCTGTTCAAGGTATCCCTCAACGCTAGTCACAAGAATTAAGACTTTGCGCTCTCCTTGCCGCTTCCATTGGATTAGTCCATCTTTTCGGAGCTGCTGGAGCTTTGATAGTGATAGTGGAAAATGTGCCAAAATTTCGGCTTGTGTGGCATACTCAGTTGTTAGTTTTTTGACTGATGCCAAATTGGTTGGACGTGCTTCTAAGGCACTGATGCGCTGTTCATGTGCAGCGAGTCGAGCAGCTAGTTCCTGCTCAAATTGTACTAAGATGTTCATATAAAAATGTTTGCGCCAGACGTGCGCAAAATGTCAAGCATTGACTATTATCGGAGACTTTCGTACCTTTGTCGTGTGGATTATAATTTGACTAGGTACTGTCTTTCAACCGATAAAGCCTTGCGAATTATGATATTTTGCAAGGGCAAGGCGGTAACGACGTCTTGACCCTTTTTTTCTGGCTAATTTGAAAATAAGCTTAGATATTCTCCAAGCCCTTTGAAAAAATTATCCTTATGGCTTCACTCCTACCTAGTCCCTTTTCTTCTCTGAATCTCACGAATTTATCCCAAATCGCTTTGGATGGTCGGAATGACAGATGATAGTATTTTTTGAACTTATCCATAGTCATTAATTTGTGCACAATATAAGTTTTTATCAATTGACTTTCAAGTATAATCATTCGTAAACGTTTGGCTTTCAGTTAGTTCTGCAAAATCTTGCGGAAGATATTTGCGGAAGATATTTTCAATTTATGCCTTGAAATGGCAATTGATTATGTAAATAAAATTACAAATACTTGATAGCCAATTAGTTATATGATTCGTATACTAAATTAGTTATATATGATAGGTTGCCTTTACAAGTAATTTACTTATTCACAACCTGTGGAAAAGAATTTCCATTAAGTGTCAAAACACCCTTCCACTACCCTCCGAAAAGTCCCGTCTGGGTCATCCACCCTACAACTGACAACCTCCACTCCTACGCGATTGACTACACACATTGGGTTATGCTCGACAAATAACTCTCTCAGCGTTTTTCTATCGTGTGTGGATGAAAGCCTCAACCTATCGCCAAAGTCCTTCACAAGCTCGCCCTGCGACTTCGTAGGAAGAAATAGAAATCGTTGATTGATGATGTTGGAATACATTGTTTCGGTCGTACTGACTAGCTTACCATTTCTGTACTTTCTCTTGATACGTCCTATTGATTGTTGATTCTTTTTCATAGTTCATAGTTTAGTTATTTAGCGAAATAATTTTTGATAGCTTGGACTAGCTCTTCACGGTGTTCATCATCCATAGTGATGATGATTTTCTCATGCTTATCTAGTCCGATTCTGACATCCATCTGCATGAAGGTGCTAGTTAGATTGTGAGCTTTAGTACGTTTTCTCATCGGAACAGAACTTGGAAATACTTCTGTGAAAGTCGTTGATGACCGAAAATTCTTACCGATGAACTTTGCTAAAATTGTTTTGCCCATTTTTTTAGATTTTAGAGGTAGGATTTGTGCCCTACCCTGTGAGTTTAATTTGAATTACTTTTTGTTGAAAGAATTAGCGTTGAACCATCTCCCTAATATCGCCCCAAAAAGCATCTTGTCCGCTCTTTATGCCACACCCAAAAAATTCCTCACCGTCCATTGTGACACACAATGGGTTGTGTTGAGCAAGCAGATTTTTTAGCTCTTTTTTCTTGACCTCGCATTTTAATTCTAAATCGGCAATCATTTCTTCATATAGGTATCGTTGCCAATCTTCTTCTAAAGACAGATAAAAATTTCTGTCTATTGAGTTAACCGCGCCTTTAATAGCATGTATTCCTTTCATTTCTGTTGATTTTATCATATTAAAATTAAATTCTTGATGGATATATGAGGGGCTGCTTACTTCTTTTTTAGTGACTCTCCTATTTGCCTCAGCTCTTCGCTAGTAAAGTTGAGTTCTTCGATTGTCAGTTCGTCTGGACGGCGCGGTAGGAAGCTATCTAACTTTGCAAAGACCATTGCACCAGCCGTAGCCCCAAACCTTAGTGTTCCATTCTTCAATATCTGTTCGTATATTTTTTTTCTCATTGCTGCTGTGCTAATAAAAGTTTGACCTCTAACTCGTCTTTTTTATCGAACCAGTAGTTAAGCTTGTCAGTCAAATTTTGTATGACAACATCACTACTCCCCTTCTCCTTCGCTGCTGTTAGTTCCTTATCGTATTGATTTATCCTGCTTCTGACAATGCCCATATTGTAGTGTACAGTGACCGTCTTACCGTTCTGAGTATAAGTATGCTCAATAGTATATAAGTCGCTGTGTTTCAACTCTGTGTGATTCTGTACAGGGTTATCGTTTCTCTGTACAGAAGTAAGTTCGTCCTGTACAGAAACTTGACGTTGTATCATTGCCTCCAATTCCGCTATCCGATTATGTAGTTCATCATTGGCGTTGGGAAGGTGTTGAGATGATTGCGAGCTGCTAGGAAGTACCTTTTGTTGAGGTGGCGCGTTCAATCCATCCGGTATCATCGAGGGTAGGGCAGAAGCTTTCTTTTGCAATGATTCTAGCTCATATTGTTCTTGGTTTTCAACTAATTGATAAAAGTCTGTTACATCGCTTATCTTCCCTTCTTCAAGGAGCTTTTCTACATAGCTTCTAAAGTAGAAGTACCAGATGTAAGCTATACATATTTCAAAGGCTATTTCGCATACTACAACAACGGCAACTAATACCCATCCGTTAGTTTCAACTTTGTTTTGATATTCGCCCGATAGCTGTTCATTCTTCCCTTCTAGCTCTTTTTCAAGGCGCATGATTTCAGCTCGGTACTCTTCAACTGATTCTGTCTTTTTAGTGATAGCTGAGTTTAAGTTATAGAATGTCACGCCCTTACTATCCTTATTGTTGCGTAAATCCTCAATCTCTTTGTCTAGCTGCTCAACCGTTGCATAATAGCTCTGGAGAGTTTCGGACTTAGCGATTAGTTCGGGGTCACTCGCAAATTCTGTACTTCCATTTTTTGTCCCGTACGCGCTCGATAGGAGAGAGATAGTAGCAATAGACAGTGATAAGAATAGCCAGCCTTTTGCCCATCGACGACGAAAAAGGCGTATTTGCCAAAATTCGCTAGATGACTTTCGCTTCAACACTTCTAATGATAAAACCAAAGCAAGTGCAACAGCAACAGCAAACCACTTTGAGCCGCCCATACCTTCAATTAGGAGGTACGCAGCTAATCCAGTAGTACCGACTGAAACCAGATTGAACACATAGGAGAGGACTTCTAAAAATGCTTTCCAAGATTTGTGCTTATTGTAGTAGGTTTTGGGTTTGACTTTTTTGTGTAGCCCTTCCAGCATTGAGCGTTCATCAAACATTTCAAATGCTTGACCAAATCCTTTCTCTATCTTTGTCTTCATAATAAACTTTAGTTTCCCACCATTTGGCGTTGCCCTCATAGCTTGCCAATGGTGGGTTTTAGTTAAAAATAATGGTTTACGCTCCGACCAATACGCCGTTTACAAGTCGATTTGAATTATGCGCCCCAACGGCTGCAACTACGTTTTCTAGCTTCTCATCTTTCTTCAAGGATTCTACATAAGTGATTGCTAGAAAGCGCGATAATGCGGCTGTCATAATGCGGTAGTCATCACAAGTCATTTGAACTTCTTCATTTGCTTGGACGCGCTTTAGAAGAGCGGTTGCTGTTTGCCAATCCTTGATTTCTAGCTCACTAATCATTTTGTCTTCTAAGTAGTCAGTGTAAGTCTCCAAAGCGGTTGCCCGTAAAGACTTTTCGTAGTCTGCGGCTACCAATTGTTGTGCTGTTGAATGAATCTTCATTGTCATAATTCTAGTGTTTTTAAGTTAAGTGAATTGCATTATTGACATGGCAATTTCATTCGCTGCTATGCGTCTTTCTTGCCATACTTTTTAAATTATTCTTTTGGTAGGGTGGGGTTATTCTCTACTATCGACTACATCAAAGAAAGCGTCTAAGCTATCCTCGACACTTAAATCTATGTAGTCAAAAAACTGCTTTTCAGTGGAGTGCCCCAAAATCTGCATTAATGAGAAAACAGGAACACCCATCTTATAAAATATAGTCGCAAATGTTCTTCTACAATCATGTGTTGCGAAGTCTTGATGCTTAAACCTTTTTTCAGCTATTCGTCTGTTATTCTCACTTCGCACCCATGTATAGGATGAATCTGGAATAATCATCCTTAGTATTTTTTTGATTTCTGTATTTATGTGCTGCTGTGCAAAAGTTGGGAGCGTTCCATCATATTTTTTTAGTAAGTTTTCAAGGATAGGTAAGACGGGAATAGCAACAACTTTCCCGGCTATTTTTTGCGTTGGAATTTCAATGTACTTGTGGTCTTTATGGGTCTTGATGCTGTCTAAGTTGATTTTCTGATAGTCGCTTACTCTAAGTCCGCAATGAATAGCAGCGACAGTTATATCTCTCACTACATCGAAAGTACTACCTTCTTCTAGCTCTAAGTCAATCAGAGCATTTAATTCCGCAAGTGTTAGCACTACTTTCTTCTCAGTTTTCACCCCCTTAATGCTAAAGTCTTTCTGCTCGTAAATATCATTGGAATGGTAGCCTTTTTTATGTGCTTGCTTCAAAGTAGCTTTCATTTTAGAGAAGTAGTTCGATATAGTATTGATGCTGTTGTTACCTCCCTTAGCAAACCACCAATTTTTGTAAGCTTCAATAAAGTTATAGTCGAAGTCATCGTAGTCAACTTCTTCTCCTATGTAGTCGCATACGCTATCAAAATGATTGCAGATAGTTCGGAAATTCTTAGTCGTCCTGTGATTGCGCCCTTTAGCTTTTTCAAGCTCTTCCAGTCGGATTCTAAAAAATTCCTTTAAGGTAGGACTTGGATTGTCGTCCGTGTAGCCCATTCGCAGCAATATCTGGTCTTTAAATTGCTGAAACGACATTCCACTTTTTTCGCGATATATCGCTAGTGTGACCTCTTCAAAACGACTCAGTTTCTCATTAATTGCTACGTGGTCATCAGTAGATGACATCAAATTGGTCTTAATCCTACACCGCGAAGAATCCCAAAATTTTGGGTGTACGCTTTCGCCTGTAGAAAACTTCAATTTGACATTTTTACCCTTGTAGCTATATCGAAAAATTAAAAAGATAGGTGTGCGCCTGTTGGCATTGACTTCTTTTAGATTGAACCTTACTGCATTCGTTCTTCTCTTCATGACCATTTCATTTGAGAAGTGAATATAAGGAGAGACCGTTTCGCGAGTCGCTTTTTTAGTGTTTATATACGGTTAGTGAGACCTCAAACAGCCTAAATAGCCCATAAATACCAACATTTAGGTAGTACTGACTATTCTACACCAACTAACCTCGACTCCAGTCGTGGGTACAAAAAAGCTCAATAGTTGTGATGACTATTGAGCTTTTTGTTTTGGTGATAATACCAATTTGGCAGATAACATCAAAACCGATTCTTCCACATCATACTCTCTACAGGCTTGTCCGTCCGCT
>JBCDFY010000100.1:0-24667 GCA_039176995.1 Bacteroidota bacterium | reverse complement strand
GCGGGAGTAGCTCAGTTGGTAGAGCATCAGCCTTCCAAGCTGAGGGTCGCGGGTTCGAATCTCGTCTCCCGCTCAACTTTGATTAGTAGAGCATTATCTTCCTTGTAAGATGTTCTGATTTATTCAGAATTGCTTCTATCTAGTTAAATTGGTGATTTACAAGAAGCAAATTCTCCCGAATTGATATTTTCTCTTCTCGCGAAATTTACTTCCATAAGTTGCCAATGTAGCTCAGGGGTAGAGCACTTCCATGGTAAGGAAGGGGTCGTAGGTTCAAATCCTATCATTGGCTCGAATAATTTAGTGGTTTATAATTTTATAACAAACTAATTCTTCAAGAATACAAAATTAGTTCACAATGGCAAAGGAGACTTTTGATCGGTCAAAACCGCACTTAAACATCGGAACAATTGGGCACGTTGACCACGGAAAAACAACCTTGACTGCTGCTATCACTTATGTATTGGCAGAAAAAGGATTGGCAGATAAGACAGATTATGATAAGATTGATGGTGCGCCAGAAGAGAGAGAACGTGGTATCACCATCAACACAGCTCACGTAGAGTACCAAACAGAAAATCGTCACTACGCACACGTTGACTGTCCTGGTCACGCGGATTACGTAAAGAACATGGTAACGGGTGCAGCTCAGATGGATGGAGCAATTCTAGTAGTTGCTGCAACAGATGGACCAATGCCACAAACCCGTGAACACATCCTTTTGGCTCGTCAGGTGGGTGTACCGAAAATTGTTGTATTCATGAACAAAGTGGATTTGGTTGATGATGAGGAAATGTTGGAATTGGTAGAAATGGAAGTTCGTGAGTTACTAGACACCTACGAGTTTGATGGTGATAACTCTTCAGTTATTCAAGGTTCTGCTTTGAAGGCACTGGAAGGAGATGATAAAGCTCAAGCAGCAATCATGGAATTAATGGAGGCTTGTGATACGGATATTCCTGAGCCAGAGCGTTTGATTGATCAGCCATTCTTGATGCCTATTGAGGATGTATTCTCTATCACAGGTCGCGGTACAGTAGCAACAGGTCGTATTGAGCGTGGAGTAATCGAAACTGGTAACCCAGTAGAGATCGTAGGAATGATGGGAGATGACGAGAAGCCATTGACTTCTACAGTCACAGGTGTTGAAATGTTCCGTAAGATTTTGACTCGTGGTGAGGCTGGTGACAACGCTGGTATCTTATTGCGTGGTATTGATAAGGAAGCAATCAAGCGTGGAATGGTAATCTGTGCTCCTGGTTCTGTTAAGCCACACAAGCATTTCAAATGTGAGGTTTATGTACTAGGTAAAGATGAAGGCGGTCGTCACACACCATTTTTCGGCGGATACCGTCCTCAGTTCTACTTCCGTACGACAGATGTTACGGGTGATGTAGCTCTAGCAGAAGGAGTAGAAATGGTAATGCCTGGCGATAACGTTTCATTAGAGGTTAAATTGATTAACTCTATCGCAATGGAGAAAGGTCTTCGTTTCGCGATTCGTGAAGGTGGTCGTACAGTAGGTGCAGGTCAGGTAACAGAAATTCTTGACTAATACGAATAGAGATCATTCAGCTACTTTGAAGTAGCAATGAAATATATTTTGAACGTAAGGAGTTTCAGGCATTGACTTGGGACTCCTTGTTCAACTTTGATAAACGGGCATAGCTCAGCTGGTAGAGCGACGGTCTCCAAAACCGTAGGTCGTGGGTTCGAAGCCTACTGCCCGTGCAAATTAACCTCAACTCATAATGGATTAACCAACCATTGATCTTTAAAAAGATAACTGATGAGTCAGATTAGATTATACATCAAGGAGAGCTACAACGAGTTAGTACACAAAGTGACTTGGCCGAATTGGAAGAGCCTACAAAGCAACACCATTCTGGTAATCATTGCCTCCCTTATCTTCGCTGGTGCGATCTTTGTAATGGACTTAGCTGCAAAAAATGGATTAGGGGCCATCTACAATATTTTTAAATAAAAGAAACTCACCACCCAATGGTAGAAGGACATAAGTGGTACTCTCTGAGAGTGATAAGCGGAAAAGAAAAAAAGATTAAGGAACGTATTGAACAAGAGATTCAGCGTAATGGGTGGAAAGATTTTATTACTCAAATCTTAGTTCCAACAGAAAAAGTTTACAAGATTAGGAGTGGAAAAAAAGTAGTTTCAGAAAGAAATATTTTACCTGGATATATCTTAGTGGAGGCAAACCCAGATAGATTTTCGGGAGAAATTGTCCAGAGTATTGCCAATATTCCAAACGTCATTCACTTTTTGGGAAGAAATAATCCAATCCCGATGCGCGAATCAGAAGCGAATCGAATGCTCGGAAAGGTAGATGAATCTCAGGATGTAGGAGAAGCACTAATCGAACCATTCATTGTTGGAGAAACCGTCAAAATTATTGATGGACCATTCAACGAATTCGTTGGAGATATTCAAGAAGTGAACGAAGAGAAGAAGAAACTAAAAGTGATTGTGAAAATCTTCGGACGAGGCACAGAGGTAGAATTGAACTTCATGCAAGTCGAAAAGCAACAATAGAAATACATAAGTGAGTGGATTGGCAATTTAATAATTGCATTTCACTACGCAGTCGAAATAAAATATTGGTTACTAGCTAGTTAGCATTCTTTAACGGTTGCTACTTGGCTCACATCTCAATAAGAAAATGGCAAAAGAAGTCGATACTTTTATCAAGTTACAAGTCAGAGGAGGACAGGCTAACCCAGCACCTCCAGTAGGTCCTGCTTTGGGTGCGAAAGGGGTGAACATTATGGAGTTTTGCAAACGATTTAATGCAAAAACTCAAGAGCAACAAGGAAAGGTTCTTCCAGTAGTCATTACCGTTTTCAAGGATAAGTCCTTTGAATTTGTAATTAAAACTCCTCCAGCAGCAGTACAGTTGATGGAAGCTGCAAAAATCAAAAAGGGTTCTCCCGAGTCTAACCGTAATAAAGTAGGTTCAGTGACTTGGGATCAAATCAAAGCAATTGCAGAAAACAAAGCTCCAGATTTGAACTCTTTCAAAATTGAGTCTGGAATGAGAATGATTGCGGGAACTGCGAGAAGCATGGGGCTCAACGTAACAGGAACACCACCTTGGACGGAAGCGGAAGCATAGATTTGCTCTGTGTTTAAGCCACAAAAACCAAATCAAAATAGTGTAAACTATTAATCGCGCTTCACAAAAGCGTACATTATATAAACAAGGGAGTCTGATAAACTCAGACGCGATCACCTTAAAATGTTCAATCATGGGCAAAGTTTCTAAGAAAAGAGCCGCTGCCAATGCAAAAGTAGATAGTAACAAACTCTATCCTTTGCAGGAAGCAATGGCATTGATTAAAGATGTAAACCTCACTAAATTTGATGCCTCTGTTGATGTACACGTTCGCCTAGGAGTTGATCCTAGAAAGGCAGATCAAGCCATTAGAGGTACAGTAAACCTTCCTCACGGTACAGGTAAAACGAAGCGCGTAGCTGTTTTCTGTACACCAGACAAAGAAGCTGAAGCAAGAGAAGCAGGTGCGGATTTTGTAGGCTTAGATGAATTGATTCAAAAAGTACAAGGCGGTTGGACAGATTTCGACGTAGCGATTGCAATGCCACAAGTAATGGCAAAAGTCGGTCGTATCGGTCGTGTTTTAGGACCTCGTGGTTTGATGCCTAACCCAAAGACAGGTACAGTAACACCGAATATTGCAGATGCAATCGCAGATGTGAAAGGTGGTAAGATTGCATTCCGTGTTGATAAATATGGAATCATTCACTCTTCTATTGGTCGTGTATCTTTCTCTGCGGATAAGTTGAAAGATAACGCAATGGAGTTGCTATCTACTTTATTGAAGATGAAACCTTCTTCTGCGAAAGGGATTTACATGAAATCCATCACAGTAGCAAGTACGATGAGTCCAGGAATCAAAGTAGATTCGAAATCAGTTTCTAAATAACCTACGTCTGTGAGAGAAGAAAGAGTATCCAAAATGCTCTTTTCCACAGTGTTCAATCATAAAGAAAATGACTAAGACACAAAAACATGAAGCGGTAGAGGCGCTAAAAGATAAATTTGCGAGCACAGATTTCTTCTATGTTACGGATGCTTCCACAATGACGGTTGCTGAGGTAAGCGAGTTGCGCGCATTGTGCTATGAGAAGGGAATTGAGATGAAAGTGGTGAAAAACACTTTAGCACGTAAAGCGCTAGAGGCTGCACCAGAAGAAAAGAACTATGCAGAATTGTACGAAGCATTGAAAGGCCCAACGGCTTTGATGTTCACAGATACTGCAAATGTTCCTGCTAAGCTCATTAAAGATTTCAGAAAAACGCATGAGCGTCCAATTCTGAAAGCTGCATATATTGATGCATCTGTCTATTCAGGTGACGATCAGATCGATGCTTTGTCTAAGATCAAGTCAAAAGAAGAATTGATCGGCGAGGTAATCGTTTTACTACAATCTCCAATCAAAAACGTATTGGGTTCTCTACAATCTGGAGGAAGTACAATCTCTGGTTTGTTGAAAGCATTGGAGGAGAGAGGAGAGTAGTTTCTAGCTAAGTCAAATAGCTAAGAGTTGATAAGTGAACTTGTTGTTCTCAAACAAACAGTTCAACAAGTAAACAAATCAACAATCAAACATGGCTTCCAAGTTCATCGCACGATATTCATTATCGTATATAACAAATTAAAAATTAGTTAAAATGGCTGATGTAGATTTAAAAGCACTTGCTGAACAGTTAGTAAACCTTAAGGTAAAAGATGTTAGTGAGTTAGCTGATATACTAAAAGAAGAGTATGGTATTGAGCCTGCTGCTGCTGCTGTAGCGGTTGCTGCTGGTCCTGGAGGTGGTGGCGGAGAAGCTGCTGCTGAAGAAAAAACAGAGTTCGATGTAATCTTGAATTCTGCTGGAGCGGCGAAACTAAAAGTAGTAAAAGAGGTTAAAGGCTTATTAGGAGTTGGATTGAAAGATGCAAAAGCGTTAGTAGATGGCGCACCTGGCCCAGTTAAGGAAGGTGTTCCTAAGGACGAAGCTGAAAGCATTAAAGCTGCACTTGAGGCAGTTGGTGCTGAGGTAGAGTTAAAGTAAGCGATACCAAGTGGCGTGCATCAGATACGCCGATAATTCGTAGCAAAGGCTTAATGGATAGTTCGCTATTCATTAAGCCTATTGCGCTATACGGAAGTTCCTATTTCATATTATAATATATTTGATGGTGACAAGGAATTTTCTAAAGAAATAACCCGTAGAGGTAAAGATAAGCAAGAGAAGTAAAGTTTCTCTTGAACTATGTTGATATGCAAGCTGTTACATTAATTAGCTTCCTATAATTCGTATATGATCGAAATATTCAATTAAAATCTTATAACCAGCTTTATTCACATTAAATGGATGTGTTTAAGGCTTTTCGTCGTTGTGGGAAGAGGAGGCACACTATAATGGCTGGTTTAATGGTCAGATAGAATTCCATTCTTTCATACTTTGTTGCAAAAATATAGAAGATAGATGACTTCATCAATTGGTACTTTAACTGCTGAACAAAAAAGGTTTAGTTTTGGTAAATCAAGAGTTACAGCAGCTTACCCAGATTTCTTAGAGATTCAATTGAAATCTTTTAAGGAATTTTTCCAACTGGAAACTACTCCTGAAAACAGGATGAACGAAGGCTTGTATCGAGTTTTCCAAGAAAATTTTCCAATCACGGACGCTAGAAACATCTTCGTTCTAGAGTTCTTAGATTATTTCGTTGACCCGCCGCGTTACACGATTGAAGAGTGTATGCACAGAGGTCTGACGTATAGTGTTCCACTCAAAGCTAAGTTAAGACTCTCCTGTAACGACGAAGAGCATGTCGATTTCCAAACCATCGTACAAGATGTATTCTTAGGTAACATTCCTTACATGACACCTAAGGGAACATTTGTTATCAATGGTGCAGAGCGCGTGATTGTATCTCAGTTGCACCGTTCTCCTGGGGTATTCTTTGGTCAGAGTTTCCACCCTAATGGAACGAAAATCTATTCTGCGCGTGTGATTCCTTTCAAAGGCGCATGGATGGAATTCGCTACGGACATCAATACGGTAATGTACGCTTACATTGATCGTAAGAAAAAATTCCCAGTAACAACTTTGTTGCGTGCAATCGGCTTCGATACGGATAAAGCGATCTTGAATATTTTCGGATTGGCGGATGAAGTGACGACGGACCGAGCTTCTCTAGAGGCTTCGATTGGTCGTAAGTTAGCGGCGCGTGTTTTGCGTTCTTGGGTAGAGGATTTCGTAGATGAAGATACGGGTGAGGTGACGACGATGGAGCGTATCGAAATCATTTTAGAGCGTGATGTCGTCTTAGACGAAGATAATATTGAGTTAATCATTAATGCAGAGAATGTAGATACCGTTATCCTACAGAAAGAAGATGTGGATGATGATTACTCGATCATTTACAATACTTTACAAAAAGATCCTTCTAGTTCGGAATTAGAAGCGGTACAATATATATATAAGCAATTGCGTGGTACAGAGCCACCAGATGATGAAACTGCTCGTGGTATCATTGATAAATTGTTTTTCTCTGATAAGAGATACAACCTTGGGGAAGTAGGTCGCTACAAAATCAACCGCAAGTTGGATTTGACGACTTCTACGGAAACTTTGGTACTGACGAAAGAGGACATCATCGAAATCGTAATCTACTTGGTTCGTTTGATGAATCAAAAAGCAGAGATCGATGATATTGACCACTTGAGCAACCGTCGAGTTCGTACAGTAGGAGAGCAGCTATATGCTCAATTTGGTGTAGGTTTGGCACGTATGGCGAGAACGATTCGTGAGCGTATGAATGTACGGGACAACGAAGTCTTTACGCCGATTGATTTGATTAATGCAAGAACGCTTTCTTCTGTAATTAACTCTTTCTTTGGAACTAGTCAGTTATCGCAGTTCTGCGATCAAACGAATCCGCTTTCGGAGATTACACACAAGCGTAGAATTTCAGCACTTGGACCTGGTGGCCTTTCGAGAGAGCGTGCAGGTTTTGAGGTGCGAGATGTTCACTATTCTCACTACGGTCGTTTGTGTACCATTGAAACACCAGAAGGACCAAACATTGGTTTAATCTCTACTCTTTGCGTACACGCGAAGGTGAATAAAATGGGATTCTTGGAAACACCTTATCGTCAAGTAGATGAAGGGATTGTTGACTTAAAAAATCCTATTCAATATCTTTCCGCAGAAGGAGAAGATTATAAGCGAATTGCACAAGCAAACGCACCAGTAAGTGAAACGGGCGCATTTGAATCTGATCGCATTAAGTGTAGAGAGCATGGGGAATTCCCAGTATTGGGTCCAGATGAGATCGAGTTCATGGACGTTGCGCCTAACCAAATTGTTGGGGTGTCTGCTTCTATGATTCCTTTCTTAGAAAATGATGATGCAAACCGTGCCTTAATGGGGTCGAATATGCAGCGTCAGGCAGTACCATTGTTGCGTCCAAGTTCACCAATTGTTGGTACTGGTTTGGAAGGTAAGGTAGCGCGCGATAGCCGAATGATGATTAACTCGGAAGGCAGTGGTGTCGTAGAATACGTGGATGCGAATGAGGTCGTGATTCGTTATGACAGAAATGAAGAAGAGCAGTTGGTCTCTTTTGAAGATAATGTGAAGTCTTATCCATTAATCAAGTTCCGCAGAACGAATCAAGGAACTTGTATCAACTTAAAGCCGATTGTTCGCAAAGGTGATCGAGTGGTAGAAGGACAAATTCTTTGTGATGGCTATGCTACGGAAAAAGGAGAGTTGGCCTTAGGTCAAAACCTGAAGGTAGCGTTCATGCCTTGGAAAGGATACAACTTCGAGGATGCGATTGTACTATCTGAAAGAGTGGTAAGAGACGATGTCTTTACTTCTTTGCACATCGAACACTTTGAATTGGATGTTCGTGATACGAAATTGGGAGAAGAGGAATTGACGAACGACATTCCAAATGTATCGGAGGAAGCAACGAAAGATTTGGATGAAAATGGTATCATTCGCGTTGGTGCTTGGGTGAAGGAAGGAGATATTCTGATTGGTAAGATTACTCCAAAAGGAGAATCTGATCCAACACCAGAGGAGAAACTCTTGAGAGCGATCTTCGGTGATAAAGCAGGTGATGTAAAGGACGCTTCTATGAAAGCACCTCCATCTACTAAAGGTATCGTGATTGACAAGCAATTGTTTGCGCGTGCGAAGAAAGATAAAGTGCAGAAAACCGCTGAGAAAAATCAGTTGGCAGAGTTGGAAGATATGCACGCCATTGCGATGAACGAATTGAAGACGATTCTGATTGATAAATTGCTCATCTTATTGAAAGACAAGAAGTCTAGCGGCGTGAAGAGCATTTACAGCGAAATATTGATTCCTGATGGAATGGATTTCGATCAAGAATTGCTCCGTGAGATTGATTATACTACTGTTGATTATACCAATTGGACAGAAGATGCGCATACCAATAGCTTAATAGCCAAATTGTTACACAATTACAATATCAAAGGTAATGCAGAGGTTGGTCGCTACAAAAGAGAGAAATTCAACATCAGTATTGGTGATGAATTGCCAGCGGGTGTCTTGAAGTTGGCGAAAGTTTATATGGCGAAGAAGCGCAAGCTGAAAGTAGGAGATAAGTTAGCAGGTCGTCACGGTAACAAAGGAATCGTAGCGAGAATTGTGCGTTTGGAAGATATGCCATTCTTAGAAGACGGAACGCCTGTAGATATTGTATTGAATCCGCTGGGTGTACCTTCTCGTATGAATATTGGTCAAATTTTTGAGACTGTATTGGGATGGGCAGGAGAGCGCATGGGGATGAAGTTTGGTACGCCAATCTTCGATGGTGCGACTTTCGATGAGATTGAAGACTATATTCAACAAGCGAATCTACCAAGTTTAGGACAAACTTATTTGTCTGACGGTGAAACAGGAGATCGTTTCCACCAGCAAGCAACGGTGGGTGTGATCTACATGTTGAAGCTATCTCACATGGTAGATGACAAAATGCACTCTCGTTCGATTGGACCTTACTCTTTGATTACGCAGCAGCCATTGGGTGGTAAAGCACAGTTTGGTGGACAGCGTTTTGGTGAGATGGAGGTTTGGGCACTGGAGGCATTTGGTGCTTCTAACATCTTGCAAGAGTTGCTAACGATCAAGTCGGATGACATTAATGGTCGCGCGAAAGCATACGAAGCAATCGTAAAAGGTGATCCACTACCAATGCCAAATATTCCTGAATCGTTCAATGTATTGGTACACGAATTGCGTGGACTAGCATTGGATGTAAAATTTGACTAGAACTTTATTGTTGATCTGTTTAATTGTTGATTTGTTGATCTGAAACCTATAATCAACTAGCCATTCAGAAAAATTAGACAGCTATTTAGTTTTAGAGTTGAAATTGATAAATAACATCGTATTTCCAGTTTACTTACTTGGTAAACTGGAAATTACCAATAACAATAACATATATGCCATTTAAAAAACAGGATCGCGTACAAAGTCAAAACTTTGAAAGCATCACAATTAGTTTGTCTTCCCCAGACGATATATTGGAACGTTCTTATGGCGAAGTATTGAAGCCAGAAACGATCAATTATCGTTCTTATAAACCAGAACGAGATGGCTTGTTTTGTGAGCGCATTTTTGGTCCAGTAAAAGACTACGAATGCTATTGCGGTAAATACAAAAGAATTAGATACAAGGGCATCGTTTGTGATCGCTGTGGAGTAGAAGTAACCGAGAAGAAAGTGCGAAGAGAGCGTATGGGACACATTAAGTTGGTCGTCCCTGTGGTGCATATCTGGTTCTTCAAATCTCTACCCAACAAGATTGGTTATATGTTGGGATTGTCTTCTAAGAAGCTAGAGACTATTATTTATTATGAGCGCTACGTAGTGATTCAGCCAGGTGTGAAAGGAGAAGAAGGCGTTCAGAAAATGGACTTATTCACAGAAGAAGAATACCTTGACCACTTAGAAACTTTGCCACCAGAGCATATGTCTTTGCCAGACGAAGACCCAAATAAATTCGTGGCAAAAATGGGTGCAGAAGCGGTGCGCGAGTTGTTGATGCGCTTGGATTTAGATCAGTTGTCTTACGATCTTCGTCACCAAGCAGCCAATGAAACTTCCCAGCAGCGTAAGTCTGAGGCATTGAAGCGTTTGCGTGTAGTTGAAGCGTTCAGAGATGGACAAACGCGTATTGAAAATCATCCAGAATGGGCGATTATTCAGTACTTGCCAGTCGTTCCACCAGAATTGCGTCCGTTAGTTCCATTGGATGGTGGTCGTTTTGCAAGTTCAGATTTGAATGACTTGTATCGTCGAGTCATCATCAGAAATAATCGTCTGAAAAGACTTTTGGAGATTAAAGCACCAGAAGTTATCCTTCGTAATGAGAAGCGTATGCTTCAAGAGGCGGTTGATTCCTTGTTCGACAACTCAAGGAAGTCAAATGCAGTAAAAGCGGAAGGTGGACGTGCGTTGAAATCCTTGAGTGACATTCTAAAAGGTAAGCAAGGACGTTTCCGTCAGAACTTGTTGGGTAAGCGTGTAGATTACTCTGGTCGTTCTGTGATCGTAGTTGGACCAACTTTGAAATTGCACGAGTGTGGTTTGCCAAAAGGAATGGCAGCAGAGTTGTTCAAGCCATTCATTATCAGGAAGTTAATTGAGCGCGGTATCGTAAAAACGGTAAAATCTGCTAAAAAACTGGTTGATCGTAAAGACCCAGTAATTTGGGAGATTCTGGAAAATATATTGAAAGGTCATCCGATCTTACTAAACCGTGCACCAACATTACACCGTCTCTCTATCCAAGCCTTCCAGCCTAGATTGATCGAAGGAAAAGCGATTCAATTGCATCCATTAGTGTGTGGTGCGTTCAACGCCGATTTCGATGGTGACCAAATGGCAGTTCACGTTCCATTAAGTCAAGCAGCGATTTTGGAGGCGCAAGTATTGATGCTTTCTGCACACAATATGTTGAACCCTCAAAATGGTTCTCCAATTACGTTGCCTTCTCAAGATATGGTCTTAGGACTATATTACATTACTAAGGAGCGTACTTCTACGAAAGAAAGGGTAGTGAAAGGTGAAGGTGGAAGATTCTATTCTCCAGAGGAGGTTATCATCGCTTACAATGAAGAGCGATTGGAATTGCACGCGAAAATTCAAGTGCGTGTAGATGCGGAAGATGAAGAAGGAAACTTGGTGAAAAAGCGTATTGATACTACTGCTGGTCGAGTTATTTTCAATGCGGCAGTGCCAGAAGGTGTTCCTTTCGTGAATGAATTATTGACGAAAAAGAACTTGAAAAAGATCATCGGTAATGTGATTAAGCGTACCAATTTTACCGTAGCAGCAGAATTCTTAGATAAGATCAAGGATATGGGCTTCTATTGGGCATTCAAAGGTGGCCTTTCATTCAACTTAGGAGATTTGATTATCCCTGAAATGAAGCAGATTGCGTTGACTGAAGCGCAAGAGGAAGTAGATGAGGTTTGGGATAACTACAATATGGGATTGATTACCAACAATGAGCGTTACAATCAAATCATTGATAAGTGGACGTATGCGGATAACCGTATTACGGATACTTTGATGAATGAATTGGCATCGCACAAGCAAGGTTTTAATTCGGTATATATGATGTTGCACTCTGGTGCGCGTGGATCGAAGCGACAGATTAAACAGTTGTGTGGATTGAGGGGATTGATGGCGAAGCCACGTAAATCTGGTGATACAGGTGGGGCAGTTATCGAAAACCCAATCTTGGCAAACTTCATCGAAGGATTGTCCGTCCTAGAGTATTTTATCTCTACACACGGTGCGCGTAAAGGTCTGGCGGATACGGCTTTGAAAACAGCGGATGCGGGTTACTTGACTCGTCGTTTGGTAGATGTGGCGCAAGATGTCGTCATCATGGAGGAAGATTGCGAGACCTTAAGAGGTATCGAAACAACTGCTTTGAAAGACAACGAGAAAATCGTTGAAGACTTATCGGCTCGTATTGAAGGACGTTACACCTTATATGACATTACACATCCTGTGACAGATGAGTTGATCTTGAATGCAGGAGATTACATCAGCGAAGAGAAAGCGCAATACATCGATGACGAGGGAATTGAGGCGGTAACGATTCGTTCCGTATTGACTTGCGAGACCAAGCGTGGTGTATGTCGCAAGTGTTACGGCAAAAACTTGGCGACTGGTCGAATTGCCGAAATGGGGGATGCCGTAGGTATTATCGCAGCGCAATCTATTGGTGAGCCAGGTACGCAGTTGACGCTACGTACTTTCCACGTAGGTGGTGTAGCTTCGGTAGCGAAGCAAGAGTCTAACATGGTTGCGAAATTCGACGGTGTTCTTGATTTCGATAGTGTGAAAACAACTAAATTGGAAGGAGATGATAAGGAAGTAGTTATCTCTCGTTCTGGTGAGGTTCGTATCATGGACAAGGATAAGGCGAGACAATTCTCTTCTAATTATATTCCTTACGGTGCGACTTTATTCGTGAAGAATGGTCAGAAAATCAAGAAAGGAGATGTGATTTGTGAGTGGGATCCATTCAACGCAGTAATCATTTCTGAATTTTCTGGTATCGCACAATTCGAGTCCATCGAAGAAAATATCACTTTCCGAATTGAGCGCGATGATCAAACAGGTCACGCTGAGAAGGTGATTGTAGAGTCAAGAAATAAGCGCAAGATTCCTACGATCAAAGTGATGAACGCGGATGGTGAAGTGATGAAGAGTTATAACTTACCAGTGGGATCGTATCTTTCTATCAATGAAGGAGATGCCGTAAAAGCAGGACAAACTATCGTGAAGATTCCACGTAAATTAGGTGGAATTCAAGATATTACGGGTGGTCTTCCTCGTGTAACGGAATTATTTGAAGCACGTAATCCATCTAATCCAGCAGTAACTGCGGAGATTGATGGAGTAGCTACTTTTGGTAAAATCAAACGTGGTAATCGCGAGGTGATCGTAGAAGCAAAAGATGGTCAACGTAGAAAATACTTGATTGGATTGTCTAAGCACATCTTGATTCAGGATGGTGACTTTGTTCGTGCAGGTATGCCATTATCTGATGGAGCAACTGCACCAAGAGATATTTTGGCGATCAAAGGTTCTTTTGCTGTTCAGTCTTACTTGGTGAATGGAATTCAAGAAGTTTATCGTTCGCAAGGTATTGGCATCAACGATAAGCACATCGAAGTGATCGTTCGTCAGATGATGCGTCGGGTGCAAATTGAAGATGCTGGGGATACTTCTTTCTTGGAAGGAGAAGCGGTCGAGAAATATGATTTTGTAGAGCAAAATGACTGGATTTTCGATAAAAAAGTTATTACCAATGCTGGTGACTCAAACAAATTGAAGCCAGGTCAATTGGTGAGCTTGCGTCAGTTGAGAGAAGAAAATTCTTACTTGAAGCGTAAGGACTTGAAATTAGCGGAGTATCGCGATGCAGTGGCAGCGACTTCCAGTCCATTATTGCAAGGTATTACTAAGTCTTCTTTGGGTACAAGTAGTTGGATTTCAGCAGCTTCGTTCCAAGAAACGACTAAAGTACTGAGTACCGCAGCGATTGGTGCGAAGCAAGATTTCTTGTTAGGCTTGAAGGAAAATGTAATTGTTGGTAAGAAAATTCCAGCAGGTACAGGTCTTCGTCAGTACAATCAATTGTTTGTGACTTCTCAGGAAGCGCAAAATGAGTACGAAGCGCGCAAAGCGGCACTGCAGTTGGATGATTATGAAGATTAATTTATTAGGAAAAGAAGAAGAGAGATAAAGCCTTTTTTAAATCTTTTTCTTTAGAATCATAAAATAGAAAGCTCTATTCTCGTTTCGAGGATAGGGCTTTTATTTTTTCTTTAGTGTATAAATCCATTGCTCTTCCCACCACAAATACTGAAAAACACCAACAGAGTCTTGTTTGACGTAGCCTTCTATATCTCCTCGAGTAATCAAATATTCTTCATTTGCATCATAGGGATCATCCTTATAAAATTCATTAAAACCTACTCCCGCATCTATATCTTCAATACTTACTTTTTGTTCTTGGAGCTTTACAAAAGCAGTTTTCACTGCTTTGTTCCAATTGAGGTAATCTTTTGTGCCGAGTACAGCGAATGTAGCATATAACGTCAGAATAATAATAATGCTCCACTGGCTTACTTTTGGTTTCAAATCTATTGAGGGTGATAACAAAAGCCATATTGCTAGGGTAGGAGCAAGCAAATAGCGATCGAAGAAATTGAAACTTAACAACGCGATTAAAGAACAGGCGTTGAAAAGTGTGAAAAGCAATAGAAATTGATTTTTTGGAGCAGTAGTCTTTAGTTGAAACAGCAGACGAACGCAATAGATAACTAAATAGCATCCATATATCTGGCAAATTAATCCAAAGCTCATCACCATTATTTTTGGGAGTTGAGGAAGTGTAGTTATTCCATAACGATGAACATCAGGGAGCAAAACTGGTCCCAATCCCCAATCATAGAAAATATTACCACCGTATGGAAAAGTGTATCCTGTCTGATTTAGAAGATAGGTTATGGTAATATTGAAGAAGAGAATAGGAAGAAAAATAGCAATTTTGAGTCGGTTAATTGCAATCAATTTTTTGAAAAAAGGAACTACAAAAGGCAAAGAGAATAAGCCTAAATAAAAGACGGTCATCAATGCGCGCTTGATGAGTTGAAAGAGAAAAATGCTTGGCTGTTTCTTGAGTTGTTGGAAAAATCCTTCAATTGGAGAAGCGAAGGCTTGTTTCTCTACCAAGTAGTCTTTCATGAAAAATTTTACACCAAAGTATCCAATTAGAAGCATTGCTATAAACAGTGCAAAAGAAGTCCAATACGATTTACTCCTGTCGCTGAAAAAGAGGATACCGAGTTCAAATACAAAAATTGCTATAATGCCAGGCTGCCTAATCAGAAACGCACAAATTCCAAATAAAAAGCCACTAATTCTGAATCCAATTTTTTTTGCTTGGAAAAAAGAAGAGTAGCAGTATAAACTCGCTAATAGGAAAAATAGAAAAGGTACATCGGTCATAAAGGTATGCGATAGCGAAAAGAAAATGGGGTTGAAGACAAGCGCGATAGCGATAATTAGAGATAGATATCTGTCTTTCAAAACTGATTGGCATAGGCTGTAAGTCAAGAAAATAGAAAAGTAAGCTAAAATTAAAGTGGAAAAGCGCAGCGTGGTGAGCGAAAATCCGCCTGAAAGTTCGCATAATGATTTACCCCAAACAGCTTGTAAGAAGAGATTAGGAACGATGATGTTCTGGAAGTTATTTGTATTCTCAAAGAAAACACTTTCCAACCAGCGGCTATATATTCCATCATCATTTAACGGGAAATCTCCAATTGGATTGACGAATATGACCGCTAATAGCCAGAATAGAGAGAGTAGAAATAGATATTTTCTTTCAGATTGGAGGAATGACTGCATCGTAAAGTTATATAGTTAATCAGCGATCATTCCTCCAAAGATAATCAACTAGCAACAATTCGGCGCGCAACAACTATTTCCTTCTGCTACTTCCAGTGCCACTAAAGTGTCACTATTACCATTCTGTTTTTTAACTCATAATGCGGATCATTGAATGCTACATCTTTGTGAAAATAATAAACCTCCCACTGATTAATCATCAGGATCACTGACCCAAAATTTTTCCTGCAAAGCATAGCAGCAAAAAACACCCATTTTTTCTCTGATTTGTAGCTTTTTGCTGCGAATGACTGTCAATCGTTCTTCCAGAAGTGCTTTGGTTTTCAGCTGAAAACCTAAATGACCAAATTGTGCTTGAGCTTTCGTTGGATTTTCGATGAAAGAAATGATCAGCGCAGGTTCTTCCAGCATATATTTGGCGTATTTTTCTTCTTTCTCGCTGGTTACTTGTTCAAAGAAAGCATCATAAAATTGAATGGTTTTCTCAATGTTGCTTACATACAAGCTGACGTGCATTTTAGGAAATGAATTCATAATAAATATCCTCTATTGTTTTATTGAAATATTGCGATTAAATAACGAAATAGTCAAGTTAGAAGAAAAATTATAGGCTATTTAAGAGCCAAATAAATTACAAACTTACCGTTGAAACAATTCAATATTCTATCCACGAAACGTTGTGCATTCCTTAATACTGGCGCGGATTCTACTCAAAAAATCGTGCATTTATCTCAATAAACTCATGAGTTCTTTCTTATGTGGACGTACCTATCCTTAGGAACCATTAACCTTTGATAATCAGTTGAATAATAGGGCGGAATAAAGATATAATATTACGAGATTGGTAAGTGCAAAGTTTACGAGGTGATGCTGATAGTCCTTAGCAAGCTCTGCTGTTCCTGCTTATCAACTTCCCTTTAGATTTTCCGATAGCTATCGGAAGCAGAAACCAATTACAGCATCATTTATTTTGTATCACCAAATGATTTTTTAGTTCAACAATGCGGCTAAAATTCTTTAGTTCAGCTTGCTATGCACGATGATATCTACTCGTCGATTGCGGTCTAAATCAGTTTCTTTACCAATATCCCCACGGCCTTCTAAGTAGAATTTATTAACTTCTACGCCCTTTTTTTGAATAAAATCTGCAACAACTCTTGCTCTTGCTTCTGATAGTTTCATATTATCTGCATCCGAACCAACATAGTCTGCAAAACCAACAATTTCTACTTTTGTGATCCGATCCTGCTGAAATATTTTGATGAAATGCTCTAGTTGTACTTTATTCTCAACTGTCAAGTCACTTTGATTCGTATCATAGTATAAACTTAAAGTAGAGACTTTTTCCAGTACAACTTTTTCGTCAGGCTGACCAACGGGTAAGGAAACTGGAACGGCGTTTAAGGCAGTATCTGCTGCGTAGGCAGGAGCATCGTACTTCAATAATAAATCCAATGGATAGAATTCTGTATTGTCCCAAACTGGAATTTCAAACGTCTCTCTGTAAGGCTTATATCCCATTGCTTCGACACTCACTTTGAGCTTTTTGTTAGCTGGATAACAAATGAAAAATCGTCCTCTTTCGTCTACTTCCACTGGGTCGCGTCCTTCAATTGTGACGGTAGCTGGTCGTACAGGAAGATCATCTGCCTTTCCTTTTACAACGCCTTCTACATAGGTAACTGGATCTGAAAGTAATTTATTGGGTAGTTTGAATTGATAAATATCAATGCCTCCTGCACCACCTTCTCGATCGCTTGCAAAATAGCCTGTTTTGCCATCTGCGGAAAGAAAAATACCCAATTCGCGCGCAGAGGAATTAACTGGTGCACCTAAGTTGCGGGCTTTAGACCACTTACCACCACGCTGTAATTTAGAAACGTAAATATCCTCTCCACCCATTCCAAAATGTCCAAAAGAGGAAAAATAGAGGGTTTTACCATCGTTAGTGATGTAAGGTGCCTCTTCATTAGCAGCAGTATTGACGCTAGAACCTAGATTGACGGGTTCTGCCCAACTACCGTCGGGTTCTTTTTCACTCATCCAAATATCCGTACCGCCCAAACCACCTTCCCGGTCACTAGCGAAAAAGATGGTTTTTCCATCACAACTAATCGCGGCTTGCGATTCCCAGCGTTCGGAATTTAAGTAACCTTTGGTGGCTTTGACTTTACTCACTCTTTTGCCATCTACCTTGGCTTCCCAAATGTCACAATTGCCTAAAACATCCGAACGCCCACAAGCTGTGAAGTACATATATCGTCCGTTTTTGATGAGCGTACTCATGCCTTCGTTGTGGCGGCTGTTGAAATTGACATTATAGATGGCGTCTTGCCATCCATTTTTTTTCAATTGGCTAGAAAATAGATTTTCATCTTTTTTGGTGTCTTCTCTTCTTGTAAAAAACATCAAATCACCCGCATGAGAAACCGAAGGAAAGTATTCATCGCCAGGCGTGTTGATACCCAGACCGACATTGGTAACGCTGTCAATATTGAGATACTGAATGGAATCCACAGAAATTTGGCAGGCAAGCATACTTTGTGACAATTCTTGCAAATACTCTAACTCTTTTGTTTGCTCACGTTCCACTCCCAATCCAAAATTATCATTGGAAAGATTCTGTAATCCCGCAAACTGGCTGAAATAATCCAATGCAGAATGATATTGCCCCAAGCGATAGTAAGTTCTGCCAATTTCATAGTAAATAATTCTGGAAAAATAAGGGTCGCGACTCAATACATTGAAGTAAGAACTCAAGGCCTGTGCATACTTTTCACTCAATTCGTAACAAATCCCTGCGGCACGATAAGAAGCAATATGATCGGGATTTTTGCTTAGAATTTTATCGAATACCTTGAGCGCAGGTTTGTATTTTTCTTCTAGGAGAAGTTGCTCACCAATGCGGAACTGCTCATTAATGACTTTTGTCCGCGCATCGGTTTGCGCACTAAGGAGGTAGGTAGCTAGTAAAAGCGTGAGAATGCTAAGTGTCTGTCTCATGGATTTTGATGCGATTTTATCTTTAAAATCGTTGTTTGTTCGTCGTGTTTCAGCTTTAAGTTTTCTGATTATTTTGAGATTACTCCCTGTTTTTCTTTACAAAACAAAGGTAATATTTTTTTAATATGTTTATTGCGTACCTATTTTTGTTTCTTTGAATTTTGAAGACGTACTAATTTTACGAGCGGCGATAAATGTAGATGCTTTCAAATAAGAAAACGCTCAACTTCTATCTCCAAGTTCTGTTTCTTTTTTGGAAGAGTAAGAATTCTCTACATCTCTATGAAAAAAATGTACAAAGTTGACAAAAGCAGCACTACAAGAATACCTTGATTTTCAAGTTAATCAATACAACCGATCCAGTTTTATTGATGACGATCCCATCTCCATTCCGCATCAATTCAGCCGTTTGCAAGATATTGAAATTATGGGTTTCTGGGTAGCCATGTTGGCTTGGGGTCAGCGTAAAACGATCATTAATAAAGCCAATGAGCTTTGCGCTTTAATGAATAACGCACCTCACGATTTCGTATTGAATCATCAGGAGAAAGATCGCGAAAGATTCTTAGATTTTAAGCATCGGACATTCCAAGCAACGGACACGCTCTATTTTTTAGAATTCCTGCAATGGTTTTATCGCAAAAATGATTCTTTAGAAGCTGCTTTTTTACCCCATCCAAATCAAAGCTGTTCTTCTGTAGAGGCTGCCTTGATTCATTTCCATGAACTGTTTTTTTCTTTACCCAATGCCCCTAAACGCACGCGCAAACACATTGCAACTCCTGCGCGTAAGTCTTCTTGTAAACGGCTAAATATGTTTCTAAGATGGATGGTTCGGAAGGATGATCGAGGAGTAGATTTTGGACTTTGGCAGCGTATTTCACCGAGCCAACTATTGATTCCTTTGGATGTACACGTAGATCGAGTAGCGAGGAAGTTAGGCTTACTGAAACGCAAGCAGCGTGATTGGTTGTCGGTAGTGGAACTGACTCAAAATTTGCGGCAATTTGATGCGGATGATCCTGTTAAATATGACTTTGCACTATTTAGCATTGGCGTGCTAGAAAAGAGTTGATTTGGATATGTAGAGGTGAAGCGTAAAACTTTTGTGTGGAGTGGTCGAATTGATAGCTATCAATAAATCAGCACTAAATTATAGAGTAACTCCTGAACTGCCATCGCAATTCAGGAGACCAATATCAAAACAGCAGGGTTGATAAACAACCAATATTTTGTGGTTCTTAGATCGGTTGTTGATTGAATTCAACAAAAAATCAGTCCAAGTAACAGCGATACTCTGCCACCCAGCTTTCAGGATGATACACCAATATGTTTCAATAGTTTTTGTTTAAAGATCGCTAATTCGTCGAACAACTTGGTACAAACGCGTATGTTCGTTGACTTCTTCCTCGAACGGGTCGTGTTCTAAATGATTAGCAGAGATAAGTTTGAGACGACGCACTAAACCTCTGATATCAGGTACCTTTTGGACATATTTTATCCAAACGGAACCATTGTTTTTGACGGCATAGATTTTGTTATCGCGAATATCGCTGAGTAAGCCGATTTCTTTGCAAATCACGATGTCGCCACTATGAATGACAGGTTCCATACTATTACCATTAATTGGGAATGCAACGAGACCACTTCCGAACATTCCAGGCATTGAAAAGTACTCTACGGATTCTCTTGAACCTGCATCAATGGAGCTACCAGCAAAAGCCTCTGTGGTAGTAAATAGAATATTGCCAGTAGCACTCCTATCGCTACTATTTAACTGAATTTCAGGAAGTTCCATTCCAAATGGAGAACCAATTCCATCTATCATGTAGGATTCGTTGACACCATAGACGCGACAAAGGGAGCGCGCGTGCTTGTAGTCAATCACTCTTTTGTCTTTGGGATTGAGAAAAGCTCTTACAATGTGACCATAGGCGCGATTACCGAGGATCTTTTCTGCAAAATCTCCCATCCCTTTTCCACCTCGATCATTTTTAACAATCTCTCCACGCTCTTCCAGTAATTGGAAGACATTCATAAATCTTTTGTTTAATTGTAAGCGATCTTCTCCAATCATAATGTTTAGATTAAGATGTAATTTTTTTGCATTAAAAAGAAAGTAGTTTTCTAGTTTCAAATTTTTTGTTGTAATAATTACATCGTAGTTTCAAATTTGCTTGCAAAATAAAACAAATAATTTAAAAACACAATTAGTTTCTACAAATAATTTATCAATTCAAATCAGTGCATTATAATAAAACCTTGATAATCAGTAGTTAAAGCGAAATGTGAAAGTTTTCCACATTTGCTCGAATTTGATCAGATTTGTTTCTCTCCTTAGTTGCGGAAGAAATTCCTTTGCTTTGAAAACAATTAAAACCACAAATTCCTTAACATTGCGGCATTAAAATTACTCCATCTATGTTGCAGTGGCTAAAAAGCATTTTTAAAAAAGACGAAATTGAAGCAAATCCCATGAAGTATTTGATTGTTGGTTTGGGAAATATTGGTGAAGAATATCGTGATACGCGGCACAATATTGGTTTTGAGGTACTGGACAAAATGGTGGAAGATGCTGGTAAGAAATGGAAAACCGAAAATTTGGGTAGTCTCGCGGAAGTGAAACACAAAGGTCGCACTTTACTCTTGTTGAAGCCCTCTACTTACATGAATCGCTCTGGAAAAGCAGTGCGCTATTGGTTGCAGAAGCATAAAATTGAGAAGTCTAATTTGCTCATTGTGGTGGACGATTTAAATCTGCCTTTCGGTAAACAACGTCTTCGCGGAAAGGGCAGCGATGGCGGACATAACGGCTTAAAAGATATAGATGCGATGAATGGCGGCAATAATTACGCACGTCTACGCATTGGTATTGGCAGCGACTTTTCCAAGGGTAAACAAATAGATTTTGTTCTTGGAAAATGGACAGATGAAGAAGCAAATGAACTCGCTGAAATCATTGATTATGCTATCGGTACAATCAAAAGTTTTGCGGCTATTGGCCTGAGTTATACCATGAGTAATCGAAATCGGAAATAGAACACAAATCGTAACTATTTGCCACAGTAGCCACAATAGTTGTTCTCGCATCGGTAAAAGCAGCTTAAACCAGTTTTTGAAGCAAAAACTGGTTTTTCGAGTAGTTATGATGATCAAAGTAAATCCTCCTGATATAACTTGAGTAATTTTAGAGACTATGTGAACTCTTTGAAAACACTACATGAGCTATGTAGTAAATTATTACTACAAATCTTAATACACTGTAAACTAAGTTTCTTTAAATTCTGAGAAGCGAGAAAAGCATTAGCTTTTCGAGCTTCAAAAAAACACTCGCCGCCGTCGAAGACGGCGGCGGAAAGGGTGTTGAGGAAGAAAAGCGGTTTTGAAAAAACCGCTTTTCTTCCTCAAACTCCTCTGCTTAACAATTGCATAAAACTTACGTTACATTGTACTTAATAGCCAACCACAAAAGATTTGACACTTTTTTCTTCTCCATTATCAACTTGAAGAAAATAAATGCCATTTTGAAAAGTGCGAACGTCTATCTGTTCCGCCGCTTCTTTAAAGCAGCATGGATTGATTTCTGTTTCAACCAACAATCTTCCGATAGAATCAAAAATCCGAAGTGTAAATGGCTCAATATCAGGCGTTTCATAAACTACATTTAAGAAATCACTTACTGGATTGGGAAACAAATTAGTAACCACAAATTCTTCGCCTACATTAGGGTCAGGATCGCAAAAAGTCTCAATATTTTGCACAGCGTTGAAGACGTTGAGTCGCCCTCCAGTCGCTGTGAATTTTTCCAATGTCGGCAATGGATCAACACCTTCCAAAATCGCAGAACGCACCAATTGTGCAGCTTCCGCGGGCTGTGAGAGTGCCATATTTGCCAATTTTTGACAAGGTAGGCTATAAAGCATAGCAATTGCTCCTGAAATGTGCGGAGTAGCGGAAGAATTAGCATCAAATTCTCGATAACCTTCGTCTCCTCTAGTCGTCAAGATATTGACACCAGGCGCACCGATATCCATCGTTGTCTGTCCAAAAGCGGAGCCTTGCCAGCGTAAATCATCTTCATCTGTAGAGACCACAGAAATGATTGCTTCCGAAGGACACGCACTGGGTTGGTCGCCAACCGCATCCGAATCAATTGGACTGTTTTTAGCAGCTGCGGCAATCAAAATTCCAACTTCACCCATCATGTTGTGTGCTTCATTCCACATATCATTTTCCGGACAAATCTTTGGATCCCTTAAGCCAAAAGAAGAGTTAACAGCTACGATAAATGCACCTTCTTCTCCATTGCTTTCGTTGTATCGTCTCCTCATGTCCGTCACATATTCGTAAGCTGCAAATATTTCTGGAATGCTACCACCTGCGTTATCGTAGCTTAAAAACATAAGATTAATATCCCAATTAATGCCACTTACTCCAATTTCATTGTTGCCTTTTCCACCAATAATCCCAGAAACTGAAGTACCGTGGATACCTGCTATGTGTGTATCTTGATCGCGATCAAAATTCCAGCCATTGATGTCGTCTATCAAGCCATTTTGATCATCGTCTACTCCATTGTTAGGAACTTCTCTGGGATTCTGCCAAATATTTTCTATTAGGTCTTCGTGTGTGATAGAAAAATCAGTATCAATAATTGCTACTACAATATCGTCGCCAGTCACCGTTTTCCCTCCCGTAGAAATATCCCAAACTTGTGGCATTCCAATTCGTTCTAAAGCCCATTGTACTCCAAAGCGAGCATCATTGGGCTGCGTCGTTCTACGCTCGATTCCTCCGTTTTTCATAGCATCTTTCACCATCAAATGCTGCTCTAGCTGATTGGCATTGAAGCTCTTAGCATTTTTACTTTTAAAAAAGTGGATATTGAGTTGCCTAATGACCGTTTTTTCAAAAGCCAAATCGGGCATCACCTTTACGAATTGTTCAGGAGTGTATTGCTCGTGCAATTGTATGAGAATGCCTAAATTTTCTTCTTGAGCAGTTATTGAATTGGCGAATGCCAAAAAAACAAGAATAGTAAATAGCCTTTTCATTGGAACTTTTTGTGCTTTATTATTACATGATTAAATATAGCTTAGAATTTTCTAGGTGCGCTTCCTTCGGTCACCACTGCAATTTTTCCATCGTCGCTCAATGCTAAACGTGTGATGTTACGGATGCCATAGTACTGAAAATCAGCGATTTCTCTCCAACCTTTGTCATTGTCATAAGAAGGATGAAATTTGAATAATTTGCTGCCGTTGCCCATCAAGAATGTACCATCTTGCAAGACTACAAAATCTTCGCTGCCAGGTAAAGTTTGCGCCACGATTTCTCCTTTTGCGTATTTGTCATAAGCGTTCAGTTGCTTGATATACCAAGTACGTGTAGAAACTTTGTGCACAAACAGTAAGGTTCCCGTTCTAGGCATGGTTTGAAAGCAGCGACCAATATTGGATACCAAAGGTGTCACTTGATCGGTGGCAACATCAGCGATTGCTAAACTGTTTTGGTTATTGCCTTCGCCTAATAAAAACAGTGCCAAACGACGACTATTGATCCAGTGGTGGTAGCCAACGTTGTTGATGTACTTGAAAACGGGTTTGCCGTTGTCCAAACGGTCAACTGGAAATTGCCAAAGACGCTGGTCTCCGTTTTCTTCTACTCTGACGGCAGAGAAATTGAATAAATCAGGCATTAAAGTAGGCGAGAATTCGGATTCGGCAGTTTCTGTTACTTTTGATTTGGACTTGCGGTACAAGTCCAATAAATAAATTTCGGTTTGATCTTCATTCGGCTCTCTCACAGAGATGTATAATTCTCCATTATTGAAAAATCTGGGTTGGTTGTTGTAGCCGAGTGGATTGAAATCTGTAAGGTAGCGTGGGTTTTTAAAGGCAAACTCTCGCTCACTTTTCTGTTCCAGGTCAAATAAGAAGATATTGGATTCTAAATCTTGCGAGAAAGCAATGGAAGTTAAAAGTAGACTGACGAAAAGTAATATAAGTCGCATGATGCTGAATATTAAGTTTGGGAACTAACATTTAGTTATAACGACAAAAATACGCTTACAATTTCAGTTTGTAAGGAAATACTCTTGAATTTTTACATACATTAAATACTTCGTTTGGTTGTTTGAACCACTTAGGCACTAAGG
>JBCDFY010000099.1:0-24897 GCA_039176995.1 Bacteroidota bacterium | reverse complement strand
TAATACATTTATAGGAACACAAGCAGGACGCTCAACGACTACAGGAAGAGGAAATACTTTCATTGGAGCAGATGCCGAAGCTAATTTTTCAAGTAGTATTTATCCAGATTTTGTACTTGTAACAGGAGCAGCAGGACAAGATAATGCGACGGGATCTTTGAATACCTATATTGGCGCAGGAGCAGGTGTAGATAGTAGAACCGTAAATGCCAATACTTTTATAGGTTATGGTGCAGGAGGCAATACCGAAAATGTAGGAGAATGCACTTTTGTAGGTGCTTATGCAGGTTGGGATAATAATCGAACTGGAGGCGTAGGAGCATTTCGAGGAGCAAATAACACCTATCTTGGTTTTGGAGCAGGAGGAACCAATCGAAATGGAAGTAACAATGTAGGTATCGGGCATGATGCTGACTTTTTAGAAGCTGGTAGTGGCGATTCCCGAAATATGAGAAATGTTTTCATTGGTAATAGTACTGTTATAAATAGAGCTAACGATGCTGTTCTAATTGGATACAGTTCTGTAATAGACAATAATGCGAGTAGAACGGTTGCTATAGGGTCAGGAGTAGATGCAGCAGGTCAGGGAAGTGTTGCCGTAGGCTATTTGACCAATTTAGAACCCGCCGCAGACGATGCTGTATGTATTGGTAGCTTGGCAGATGTTCAAGCATTGCAAGCGATTGCACTAGGTTCAAATACATTGGTTTCAGGTACTAACTCTACTGCCATTGGTTATCAATCTAGCGTAACTGCCAATAATGAAATCTATCTTGGCAATAGCTCCATCGCTTCCATTGGTGGCGTTGTCAACTGGACGGCTACTTCCGATGGTCGTTTCAAGAAAAATGTGCAGGAAAACGTAATTGGTTTAGACTTCATTAACCGCTTGCGCCCTGTGACTTATAATTATGATGCAAAAAAGCTACATACTCAAAAAGGTTTTGAGACGGAAACTCTAGCAAGAGCTTTGACGGAAAAAGAACAGATATGCTATTCAGGTTTCATTGCACAAGAAGTAGAAGCGGCTGCTAAAAAAATAAACTATGATTTTAGTGGTGTGGATACACCGCAAAACGAAGAAGATATTTATGGTTTGCGTTATGCAGAATTTGTCGTGCCTTTGGTGAAAGCGGTGCAGGAATTGAGCGCGGAGAATGAAGCAAAAGACGAACTCATTGCGCAACAAGCAGCGGACTTGGCAGCTTATAAAAAACTGTTGGGAGATTTGACGGCTAGAGTGGAAGCTTTGGAAGTGAAAGAAGGCGCAGCGCTTTCAGCCGTTACAGAAAATAAATAACGATCTGTTTTGATTAAAACACTAGTAGCCAAGACTGTTTCATTCTCCGATGTTTGAAGTTTCCTAACTTCAAACCTTTTATCGGCTCGTTTCCAAACGAGCAAAACAGCACTCAGCCGTTAGGAAACGGCAGGATAGCAGTACCAAGTTAGGAAACTTGATACATCGAGAAATAGAATGAAACAGCCATGCTGACAGTAATTATGGAAATTCTCTAATCCTGTTAATCCTGATTAAGACAAAAAATAATCAATATGAAAAAGACACTCTTTACCCTTTCATCACTTCTCTTAGCAAGTATTATTTACAGCCAAGTCAGCACCATAGGCGCAGAAACACAAGTCAATACAACAGTTGCCAATTCCCAACAAAATCCAGCCATCGCGGTCGATTTGAATGATAATTTTGTGATCGTCTGGGAAAGCCTCAATCAAGATGGTTCAGGCTATGGTATCTATGCACAGCGTTACAGTAGTGCAGGAGCAGTAGTAGGTAGTGAAACCCAAATTAATACTACGATCAGTAACGACCAACGCTTTCCAGCAGTTGCCATAGATGATGCAGGTAATTATACCATCGTTTGGCAAAGTCTAGGGCAAGATGGTGATGGTTGGGGTATTTATCAACGTCGCTTTGATAATACTGGAACAGCATTGACAGGGGAAGTTTTGGTGAATACAACTACCGCAGGACAACAGCGTTTCGCTGACATCGCAATGGATGATGATGGCGACTATGTGATCGTTTGGGAAAGTGAATTTGATGTGTATTTGCAACGCTACAATAATGCTGGGGCAGCCCAAGGTACAGAAACACTCATCAACGCTACCACCACAAATACTCAAAACTACCCAGGCGTTGCCATGGATAGTGATGGAGATTTTGCGGTCGCTTGGCAAAGTCTAAATCAAGATGGAGATGGCTATGGTGTTTATGCACAAACTTATAATAGTGGTGGCAGCATCCAAACAAGCGAATTTTTAGTCAATACGGCAACGACTAATAATCAATTGAGTCCAGATATTGCTATGGATATGGACGGCAACTTCAATATTGTTTGGGTGAGTAATCTACAAGATGGCAGCCAGGAAGGCATTTATGCGCAGCGATTCAATAGTATAGGAACACCACAAGGCAGTGAATTTCTAATCAATACCACTACCGCAGGTGCGCAAGACAATCCAAGCATTAATATGACCATGACTGGTGACTTCATTGTTACATGGAACAGTTACGATCAAGACGGTAATCGCTTTGGCACTTATTTCAAAGGCTTCAATGTAGTCGGTATGGTCTCCAATCCAGAAACGCTTGTCAATACCACAACAACTAACTTTCAGCAATTCGCAGCAGTAGGATTAAATGCTAAAACCACCGCTACCATCGTCTGGCAAGATGGAGACCGCAATACAGCTAGTAGTGTGGATGGAGATGATTATACGATTGTCTTACAACGCTACGATGTAGTGGCACTACCTGTAGAACTCTTGTCTTTCACTGCTAAAGCTACCGATACAGAGCAAGTGCTACTTCAATGGCAAACGAGTAGTGAACTGAACAATAAAGGTTTTGAGTTAGAACGCAGTCCTAATGGAAAAGAATGGAAAGCCATTACTTTTATCGAAGGTGCGGGTACTAGTCTGGAAACTCAAAATTATGAATATCTGGATCAACAGCCTTTCAAAGGTGTCAACTACTACCAACTAAAACAAATGGATGTAGATGGAGCGTTTGAGTATTCAGAAATTCGAGTGGTCAAATTAGGAAAATTCAATCTAAGTATTGCGCCCAATCCAGTGAAAGATATGTTGTACTTTACTTTTGATGATATTAGTGAAGTGCGCAATATTCAATTGTACAACCAAGCTGGACAATTAGTGAAAGAAATGAATGCTTTCAATGGACAGATTGCTATGCAAGGACTGGATGCGGGTATTTATATTTTGGTTGTTCGTACATCAGCCGAACGTTTTATCATTCGGGTGGCCAAGCAGTAGAATCTTTTCATTATGAAAAAATACTCAAACTTACACTAACCTCCCTAATCCTAAATACCCTATACCTAATACCAGCAACCGTCCAAGTCGGCATCAATCCCTACGGCAGCGAACCTGACCCTTCCGCTAATGCTTAACTATCGAGGTTGTGAAATCCTAATACGCTCTAAGCAAAATTTGATTTAAAATTAGGATTTCACCCAACCACTTCAAATTCTAATACCTTGCTGTTCCCTAAATTCAGGATATTTTCCGATCTTTCTGCATTGTTACTAAGACCATCCTAAATGCAGAAAAAAGACTTTCCCATATTATACTACACGCTCAATGAAAATGCAGTACTCGGCGTCTTATTGGGCAGCCACGAACAAGTGGTACAAAAAGACATAAAAAGTTTAAAGACAGCCCTGCGACACTACTTGCAAAGAGAGTACAAACGCTACGGCTTCTATCCTGATGTAGAAATCACCAATGCGCGTTTGCGCGTATTTGACGTATTGGTTCGACCTGCTTATCATACCCAATCTGCCTCTTTTCCACTTAATCAAAAAGTAAATATTCCCGTTCCCGTCATTACGGGTGAATTGGAAGATGGTGGTTACGAATGTCATATGCCACTTTTTCAGGAACGATTCATGTACGACCAAGAGAAGCAGTGCAAAACTTTGGTCACGCATTTTGTGCGCAATCTATTTCTCAATAAAGCACCCGAAGAAATTTATCCTTTTTTGCGCTACCCTAAACCTCAAATTGATTTCGTCAGCCTAAAAGTTAAAGAAGAACAAGAGTTCAATTGGAGTGGCTGGCGGTCTCAACGTCGCTACAAAACACTAAATCGTTTAGCAACTCAAATGCCGCAAAAGCGTACCGAAGCGCGTAAAAAAACGCTACCCGAAATCGCTTGGGAACGCGATCAAGAAGTCAAAATGTTGGTGGATAAAATCATGTTGGCTAATGCGAATGTACTGGTGGTCGGAACAAGTGGTTCAGGAAAAAGTACGATTATTCAACAAGCCATCAAGGAGATCACTAACCAACTCAAAGGACAGCAAGTTGCGCTCACTTTCTGGAAAATTATGCCGCAGCGCATCACGGCAAGCTCCAAATATTTGGGCGAATGGCAAGAAGCCGTTGAGAATCTAATAGAAGAACTAATCGTCGCTAATGGCGTACTCTGGGTAGATCAAATTATTCAACTCTTGATGTCGGGAGGCGAAGGTGCGGAAGATAGTATCGCTGCTTTTTTGATTCCATTTTTGCAGCAGAGAAAGATTCGAGTGCTCGGCGAAGTAAGTCCACAAGAATTAGAAAGCATGCGCCGATTGTTGCCTGGTTTCGTGGAGACTTTTCAGTTGCTCGAATTATCAGAACTGACGGAAAAGCAAGTTCATGCCATAATGACTCAACTGGCAGATTTTTCCAATAATCGGCTCAAGATTCCGATTGAGGCTTCTGCACTGTTACAGTCTTATCGCTTGTTGTTGCGCTACTATCCTTACGAATCGTTCCCTGGCAAAGGCGCGAAGTTCCTAGCACAGTGCATCAATGTCGCCAAGATCAAAAAGAGAAATCAGGTTAGCGCCACGGACGTGGTGAATCAATTCGTTCAACAATCGGGATTACCCGAAATTTTTCTACGCGACGATCTTAAATTGAGAGATCAAGACCTCCGTGATTTTTTTGAAGAACGCATCATCGGACAACCTGCCATCATCCAACAATTTTGCGACCTCATCAAAGTCTTCAAAGCAGGACTCAACGACCCGAATAAACCCATTGCCACTATGCTGTTTGCTGGACCAACGGGCGTCGGGAAAACCGCAAGTGCCAAAGCCCTTGCCAATTACTTTTTTGGTATGGGACAAGAAAAAATGCCGCTCATTCGCATTGATATGAGTGAATTTCAGCACGCCAATCAGTATTTACGCTTCATTGGTTTCGGAAAACAAGTTGGGAAATTGGTGAAAGAAGTGCGCGAGAAACCCTTCGCCGTCGTGCTACTAGATGAAGTCGAAAAAGCGCATCCTTCCATTTTTGATGCACTACTTGGCGTATTGGACGAAGGCACACAAACCGATCATTTTGGACGCCAGACTAACTTCCGAAACACCATTATTATTATGACCAGCAATTTGGGCGCTTCCAATCAGCAATCTTTAGGTTTTAGAAGTACCAATTCAGAAGCCACCATTTACAACTCCGCCATCCGAAAATTCTTCCGCCCAGAATTCGTCAATCGCATAGATCAAGTTATCTTTTTCAATGCATTGAATCAAAAAGATGTAGAGCGCATTCTGCTTAAAGAGTTAGAAGAACTAAAACAACGCGAAGGCTATGTCAAACAAGGCATTCGACTTCATTTTTCAGAAAAATTAATTCAATATTTAGCTAAAGAAGGCTTTGATGCCAAGTATGGCGCGCGTCCATTGCAAAGAAAAATCGAAGAAAAAATTACGGCACCAATGGCAAGATGGATATTGGAAAATGAAGGTGTGAAGGATGTGGAGGTATTATTGGATTATGATGGTGAAGTACTCATTAAGTTGAAGAATCGCGAATAAAGAATATCGAATACTGAATCATAAAGTCTGCTAGAAAGATCTGTCCATTATCTTTTCAATCTATCCACATCCGTTTTTCCATCCTAAACTTCTTACACATAGTTCGATTGTAATAAAAACAAAAAATGGCGAGAAACTAACGTTACTCACCATCCTGCATTGCCTTTAAATTAGTCGATTTTCTCTATGCTTCTACTCTATTCGAAGCTCTTGTATTTTGTACTGATTTGCAGTGATATCAATGAACATATAAACCCGAAAATCTTCGTTATTTGTTTTCAAGTTTCCGATACAGTATTTTGAGCTATTGCCCTTTGAGCTTCCTTCATGGACTTGATTAAATCCTTTCGGTTGATTTTGCTCAAAGAAGCTTTCTAGCTTATGTACCGCTTGGCTTTTGTCATACACATCTTCCTCATTCAAAAGCGCAATTTCAACATTGTCGTCAAAATATTCGCCTAAAGTGATGGCACTTCCGCTGCTAATGGCTTGGGTAATATGAGTTAAATCTTGATCTGCTTTAAATGCCAACAAAGGCAAAAGGAAAAGCAAAAAAGTAAAACGCATCATGGGTAAAAGTTTTTTAAAAATGTTCATGAAATTACAAAGGTCAACAGTGATATGTAGATTTAGTAATCTGCTGATCTTGTTTTTTTATCCGTTCTTCATAGCGCAAACATAGAATGATGCCCTTATCCCATAGTGTGTTTTGTTGTGTAAAAAGAAAAATCTTAGAAAAGACTAATGCTTTTCTGTTGTGATGCTCTTTTTTACTTTTGTAACGTCATATCTTAAAAAAGATACAAGATTTTAACACTTAAATCATTTTTTTAACGCTTTTTTAGGCAATACGTTAATAATCAAGTATTTAGAACCGAAACTTTTTTAATTGCAACAATTCTCAATTCAGCGACTATCGTCATCCAGTAACTTCCCATTCCTGGATAACTTGAGTTTCTAAGAATTGCGGCTACAATTAGGATTCGATGATTGGGTGCTGCACTTGACCAAATCACCGCATCACCAAACCATCAACACATAATGCGACAACTAAAAAGAGCTATCCTCGTCATCCTCGATGGTTGGGGATTAGGAACAAAACCCGAAGCAGATGCGCTTCAACAAGCAGATACGCCGTTTGTAGATTCTCTTTTCCAAAATTATCCCAATTCCACGCTGGTAACCTTTGGCGAAGACGTCGGTTTGCCAGAGGGACAAATGGGCAATTCCGAAGTAGGACATTTGAATATCGGAGCGGGTAGAGTAGTTTATCAGGATTTTGCGAAAATCAATAAGGCGATTAGAGAGCGTACTTTACACGAAAATAAAGTCCTACTTGATGCTTTACAGTATGCCAAAGACAATGATAAGACCGTGCACATCATGGGTTTGCTCTCCGATGGTGGCGTACATTCGCACATCAATCATTTAAAAGCCTTTTGCGATATTTTTGAAGCACAAAAAGTAGAAAATGCATACATTCATGCCTTCATGGATGGTCGGGATACTGCTCCAAAAGGTGGCGCAGCGTACATGGAAGATTTACTTCAACATATAGAGGATAAGAACGTAGAAGTTGCCTCTGTGATTGGTCGCTACTACGCGATGGATAGAGACAAGCGTTGGGAGCGCGTGAAATTGGCATATGACCTATTGGTGTATGGAAAAGGAGAAAAAAGCCAAGATCTAGTTACCTCCATAAAAAACAGCTACGAAGCGGGCAAGACGGATGAGTTCATTGAGCCAATCATAAAAATAAATCAATCGGGCGAAGCGATCACCAAAATTCAAGAAGGAGACGTCCTCTTTTGCTACAATTTCCGCACCGATCGCCCACGTGAAATTTCGGAAGTTTTGACCCAAAAAGATTTTCCAGAACATGACATGAAAAAACTGGATTTACACTACGTCACCATGACGCGCTACGACGAATCCTTCAAAAATGTAAATATCTTATTCACTAAAGAAGATATTAAAAATACCTTAGGTGAAGTACTTTCCGAGAACGGCAAGACGCAAGTACGCATTGCTGAAACAGAAAAATACCCTCACGTTACTTTCTTTTTCAACGGTGGAAGAGAGAAAGAATTTGAAGGAGAAAGTCGCATTATTGTGTCTTCGCCCAAAGTAGCAACTTACGATTTGCAACCCGAAATGAGTGCCCACGAAGTCACTAGCTCAATAATCGAACGCATTCGCCAACAGAAACCCGATTTCGTGTGTTTAAACTATGCTAATACGGATATGGTTGGGCATACAGGCGATTTTGAAGCTGCCAAAAAAGCAGCAAGTACCGTAGATAAATGTCTAAAGCAACTTATGGAAGTTTGCCTAGAATACGAATACAGTGCCATCATCATCGCCGATCACGGTAATTCAGATTACATGATTAATGAAGATGGTTCGCCGCATACTGCACATACAACTAATTTAGTGCCTTGCATTTTTGTGGCAAAGGAAACTGAAGGCGTCGAAGTAGAAAATGGGAAATTAGGAGATATCGCGCCTACGATTTTGTCTTTGTTGGGAGTAGAGATTCCTGAGGAAATGGAAGGAAAGGTAATTATAAACTAGGTAAAAACTAACCACTAAGGTACTAAAAGTAGTAAGCCTTACATCTCTTGATACTACGGTACTTATAAAAATTTGTAAGAGCAAAATTTTTACTTTCGATCATTCGTAATCCATTGAAAATAAAACATACAACTGCATGAGTTATACATAGATTTTTTCGCAGAAAAAGCGGGTTCTTTGACAAATTTTGCCAAATGCATATTTACCGACCTTCGCTGCTCGGTCGGGAGGAGGCTTAAAAGTTCAGACATAAAGTCCTGTTTTACAGAACTTTGTATCTAACCTTTTAAAAACTTTTGCCGCGAACTGCCAAAGGCAGCGATGCGGCTTTTACGCTAAATTGCAAAAATTGTTAAAGAACCAAAAAGCGCTACTCTTTGTACCCTCTTGTTCCATTGTGGTTCGTGTACAAATTTTGCTTTACAGCTCCGCTACTGTAGTTCTCAGTGGTTCAACAAGCGTCATTTTTAGAAACACTCATTTTAAATACAAAAGAAATCTTGGTTAATACTATCAAATCAACGAGTCAACGAATCAATAAATCAACCATCTTTACCCTGCTTTGCATCCTACTCCTTGCAAGTTGTACCAAATCCTCCATCAACTTAGAAGAATCTGCCTACGAAGAAAAATACTTCGATCTCCAAAAATACTTTGAGCAAGAGGTAACAGATATCAAATTGAAAAACTTCCAATTCCTAAAAAAAATCACCTTGAACGATCGAACAGAAGAACAGCAATTCGATACCCTCAACATCGAAGAGGAACTCAATATTTTCATCAAGAACAACATCAATCGTCCTTCGCTAATCGGTCGCTATGAAGTAGATAGTATCTTAAACGACCAACAACAGTTGAATGCTTTGAACTACCGCACCTTGGACGAAAAATTGCCAGTCAAAACACTCAACATCCAATTCGACGAGCAACAAAAAGTCACCCAACTCGAACTCAAAACCACCAACCAATCTCGCTTGATTGATACTTATTCCAAAGCTATTTATCAGCCAAATAAAGGATACACAATCAATAATCACCAAGAAATTTTGCTCTTTGGAGCACAGGATATGGAAATTGAGGTAGCGTATTTTAAGTAGATATTCTTCAAAACCGAAATGAAAAATATATTTTTCATTTCAACTTCGAACCTCTTGTTTCTCTCCATAAAATCCTCTGAAAGAACAAGGACGGAGTAATTGACTGCCTCCTCTTACAAAACAAAAATTTTGCGCTTCCGCGTCTTTTGCGTGCGCTTATTAAAATTTGCATGAACGATAAACACCGTAAAAAATGTCTAAAAGTAAAAGAGATCAGTTTAAAAAATTATTAGTTGCAAATCGAGGAGAAATTGCCATCCGAATTTTACGAGCCGCTTCGGAATTAGAGTTACGCACCGTTGCAATGTACACCTACGAAGATCGCTATTCTTTGCACCGCTACAAAGCAGACGAAAGCTACCAAATTGGGTCAGAAGATGAGCCATTGAAACCCTATTTAGACATCCCTGAAATCATCCGAGTAGCAAAGGAAAACGGAGTGGATATGATTCATCCTGGCTATGGTTTCCTATCCGAAAATACAGACTTTGCGAGAGCTTGCCGCGAAGCAGGTATCGTTTTCGTTGGTCCAACACCCGAAGCCATGGATCGACTGGGAGATAAAGTTGCAGCAAAGGAAGTAGCAAAAAAAATCAATGTGCCACTAATCCTGGACAGCCAAGAGGAGTTGGTGAATGTCGGAGTGGCGAAAAAAGAGGCAGCCCGCATCACCTATCCCGTAATGGTCAAAGCAGCATCGGGCGGTGGTGGTCGCGGAATGCGAATCGTGCGCAGTGAGGAAGAATTAGAAACTGAGTACTTAGAAGCACGCCGAGAAGCCAAAACTGCCTTTGGAGACGATACGGTTTTCTTAGAAAAATACATCGAAAATCCTAAGCACATCGAAGTGCAAATCATTGGTGATCAACATGGTAACATTGTTCATTTGTACGAGCGTGATTGTTCGGTACAACGGCGTTTTCAGAAAGTAGTGGAAGTTGCGCCTGCGATTAGTATTCAGCCGTTTACCAAAGATCGCTTATATAGCTATGCGACCAACATCGCCCGAGAAGTTGGGTACAGCAATGCAGGAACAGTCGAATTTCTGGTAGATGCGGAGGAAAATATTTACTTTATTGAAGTCAATCCTCGTGTGCAAGTAGAACACACCATCACAGAAGAAATTACAGGTATAGATATTGTCCGTACGCAAATTTTGATTGCGATGGGTTACGAATTGGGACACCCAACGATACTGATTCGCTCGCAGGAAGATGTCAAAATTCATGGCCATGCCATTCAGTGTCGCGTGACAACAGAAGATCCTGCTAACGATTTCAAACCCGATTACGGAACGCTAATTGCCTACCGTTCGGCAAGTGGAATGGGTATTCGTTTGGATGCAGGAAGTGCGTATCCCGGCGCGCAAATCTCGCCCTTCTTCGATAGTCTTTTGGTAAAGGTAACTGCTTGGGGACGCACCATGAAAGGAGCTTCGCAACGACTCCATCGCGCCCTGCGAGAGTTTCGCGTGCGTGGCGTGAAAACCAATGTGGACTTCTTGCTCAATTTATTGCAGCACGATACTTTTCTGAATGGCGAAGCTACCGTCGCCTTCATCCCCGACCATCCTGAATTATTCGATTTGGTGCGCAGGCAAGACCGTGGAACAAAAATTTTGCGCTATTTGGCAGAAGTGGTCGTCAATGGGAATCCAAATGTGAAGAAATTAGATGATACCAAGGAATTTCGAGTTGCCAAAGTGCCGAGTTTTGATATGAATAAAAGTCCAAAAAATGGTACTAAGCAAAAGCTAGATAAGCTAGGAGCAGCAGGTTTCGCAAAATGGCTGAAAGACGAAAAACCGATTTACTATACTGATACCACTTTCCGCGATGCGCATCAGAGTCTGCTGGCTACTCGAATGCGATCCTACGACATGATGAACATTGCAGAAAGTTACGCTCATCACCATGCGCATAAGTTATTCAGCATGGAAGTTTGGGGTGGCGCGACTTTTGATGTTGCGCTTCGGTTTTTAAAAGAAAGTCCATGGCAACGGTTGGAGATGCTACGTGAAGCGATTCCGAATACTTGCTTACAAATGTTACTGAGAGGCTCGAATGCAGTTGGTTATACCGCGTATCCAGATAATTTAGTAGAGAAATTCATCGTAAAAGCTGCGGAAACGGGCATTGATGTCTTCCGCATTTTTGATAGTCTAAATTGGACGGAAGCGATGAAAGTGAGCATCAAAACGGTATGCGAAGAAACGAATAGCATTGCAGAGGCTTGCCTGTGCTACACAGGCTTGGATAAGAAGAAATTCACGATGCAGTATTACTTGGACTTAGCGAAGGAATTGGAAGATTTGGGCGCGCATATTTTGGCGATTAAGGATATGTCAGGCTTGTTGAAGCCTAGTGATGCCACTGAATTGGTGCAAGCCTTGAAAGAAACAGTCAATTTACCGATTCACCTACATACGCACGATACTTCTTCTATTCAGGCAGCAACTTATCTGAATGCCATCAATGCAGGCGTGGATGTGGTAGATGTTGCCATTGCTTCGATGTCGGGTTTGACCAGCCAACCGAATTTTAATGCAGTGCTGGCAATGATGGAAGGACACGAGCGCGAGAACAAAATGGATTTGACATCACTTAACCAATTCTCGGAATACTGGGAAGTGGTGCGCGAAAAATATTATCCCTTCGAGACCGAATTACGCTCGGGAACGGCGGACATTTATCGCATGGAAATTCCTGGCGGACAGTATTCTAATTTGCGTCCACAAGCGCGCGCTTTAGGCTTGGAAGATCAATTTGAGCAAGTGAAAGAAAACTATATTCTTGCCAATGAATTATTTGGTCGAATTATTAAAGTAACCCCTTCGTCTAAAGTGGTGGGCGACATGGCGTTATTTATGACTGCGAATGGTTTAACGAAGCAAGATGTACTGGAAAGAGGCGATAGTTTATCTTTTCCAGATAGTGTGAAAGCATTGATGCGCGGAGATTTAGGGCAAATCAAAGGTGGCTTTCCAAAGAAGGTACAGAAGCTGGTTCTGAAAGGAGAAAAGCCCTACAAAAATCGTCCCAATGAACATTTGAAGCCCATTGATTTCAAGAAAGAAGCGAAGAAGTTCGAGAAAAAGTATGGCAAATACTATAACGAATTGGACTTGATTTCTTCTCTGATCTATCCAAAAGTCTTTGATGATTACCACACCTTCCAACAACATTTTGGACACGTTAGTAAGATTCCAACCGAAGCCTTTTTCTATGGTCTGAAGCCCAATGAAGAAGTCATTGTAGAGATAGAAAAAGGAAAAAATGTAGTCGTCAAATATTTGAATAAAACAGAAGCCAACGAGCAAGGACATCGCTTGGTCTACTTCCGATTGAATGGACAAACACGCGCCATCGAAGTGCAAGATCGTTCGCAGGAAGTGAAGACGGTACAGCACAAAAAAGCAGCAGCAGAAAACGAAATTGGTGCGCCTCTGCAAGGTAGTTTATCTAAAATTATGGTAAAAATTGGTGAGGAAGTAAAAGTGAATAGTCCGCTCTTCATCATTGAAGCCATGAAAATGGAAAGTACGATTACTTCTCCTGTTGCGGGCAAGGTAAAAGCGATTCACTTGACAGAGAAAACGTTTGTGGAGCAAGATGACTTGGTGGTGGAGTTGGAGGTCTAGAGTCTAATTTAACTTCAGACTATACCCAATATGCGGTAATATCAAAGTGAATGAGTATTTTTATTCTTAAAATCAGACTCTAACTTTAACATAATTCAGGATATTAACCCTGAAATTCGTTGTCACACATTAATTATCTTAAAATACTATAAATCAATGCATTAAACATAATGAACTGCTCATTTAGATGTTACAAAAGTCAATAACAAGGAGTTGTTTCTTTATCAAATCTAAATTAACTTTGTTAGGTACTTAAAAAGTAGTTTTTGTGTTTATTTGTTTGGGTTAGAGACCCTTACTCCAATGAGGGTGAGGGTTTTTTTATAAAAAATGGCTGCGAAATTGAATTCCGTAGCCATTTTTGTTTCATAATAAATAATTTCCTTACCACAAGAAATTCCCCTTAACAGCACAATGAATCCTCTTAAAATGGCATTTGTATTCGGAATAGCAGCTTCGCTGCTATCGCTTTTCGTTTACCTAAAATTAAGAATATGAATTGCCAATTACTTTGGAGTTTTTTTATTGTCTTCTCTCTTTCTATCAATTTTGCTACTGCCCAAGATTTTCACGTCCCTACCAACTATCAACTCAAAACAACTACAGATTTTGATCGCTACGAAGCCGATTTCCTAAAAACAGTAGATTGGCTCACCACCAACGCACCAAATGCGAAAAATAGAATGCAAGCCAATGCGTTTACGATGGCTTATTTAGAGGGCGTACCCAAATTTACTGTTGAGATTCGTTCTTACATCACGACACTCACGGATGCCAATCCTGAACTCATTTTGGTCTTTCTCGGTAATTGGGGAAAGTTCGCGCTTCAAAATCCTAATCAAAGTAAAGATTTTCACGCTTGCGGCATGGCAGGTTTAAATGCCACTTTAGCGTATTATCAGGAGTTCAAGAGCTTGAAACCCGATAAGGATTTGGACAAATTATTGAAATTGCAGGAGGGAGGAAGGCTTGGAAAGTGGTTGGAAAAGCAAATGTGATTTATTTGATGCACGCAGAGCGCGCGGAGAACGCAGAGTTTTCTAAGATACTCTATGAAAAGTTATCTAGTGACAGGAAGTTACTGGATAACAAAAATCTTAATTTAAGTACCAGGACACAATTATCTTAACATTTTGTGACGGCATCTTTTCGGTTTATACCGCGTCATTTTTGCAGCAATAACTCGTTATTCCTACAAAAATGCCTTGTCTAAACGCAAAAATCTGCTCGGTCAAAAAAGTAATTTATTTATGTCCGAGTACTTATCAAATTTTGATACAATTTCATCAACGCGCTACTCAATTTCCTACTTTCAAATTTAATTAAATGTACCTGCCCAGCGTCTATCAATTGTTGCTGATAAACACTATCGTTCATGACCTTTTCTATTGCGTCTGATAATTGTTCACCATCAATTCTCTCTACGTAATACGCACCACTCCCACCTGCCTCAGTCAAGGAAGAAGTCTTCGCTGAAACGACAGGCGTTCGTGAATACAATGCTTCTAGTATTGGAAGACCAAAGCCTTCGTAAGCAGAAGGATAGAGAAAAAGACTCGCTAATTGATAAAATGCAGGTAAATCTTCATAAGTGATAGTTAGGAAGCGAATCTTATCTTCCAATTGATGCTTTTTGACTTTTTCTAGTACTTGCTGTTTATACTTTTTACCGTTACCAATCACAACTAATGGCAATTGCAAACCCTTAGGTAAAAGGCTTAGTGCATTTACAATTTTATCCAAGTTTTTGCGTGGAATAATAGAGCCGACATAGAGATAGAAATGAGAAGGTAACTGATACTTTTGAGCAATTATCTTAAGCTCTTGAATAGATAACAGTCGCTTGAATCGCTCGTGACAAGTTTGATAAATAACCTGAATTTTCTCGGCTGGAATTTCATAAAACTCCATAATATCTCTCTTCGTACTCTCGCTAATTGCAACAACTATGTCTGCATTTTCGCAAGCATAACGGAACTTCCAATCATAAATTTGTCGGTCGAGCCAAGGGAAATATTGAGGGTAGCGTTTGATGATGAGATCGTGAATGGTGACGATGGATTTGATATTTGTTTTTTGGATACCTATTGGAATTTCGTGACTTAATCCGTGATAAATATCAATACTCGCTTTTTGTAAATCCTTCTTAATGCTCGAAGTACGCCAATAGTTTTTGAAAGCGGTTTTGGGTAAATGCGTCTGTAGTTGCGAATACTCCAAAAAAGGACGTGTTTCGCCGTTGTGCTTCAATTTTGGAGTGTAAAGATGATATTGATAATCTGGAAAATATTGGACTAGACTCTTGACTAATGTTCGGCTGTAGTTGCCCAAACCTGTGAAATTATTGTAGAGCCGTTTGGCGTCGAAAGCGATGTTTAGCTTGGATTTGGACATTTTGAATATCGAATCTGGCGTGTGTTTTAGGATAGAAACATGGAATAGACAAATCTTATGGGTGATGGACGGATTTTAATATCATTTCAAAAAATCAAAAAAAATTTCGATGTGTTAAGTTTCCTAACTTAACACGAATATCGGCTCGTTTCTTAACGAGCAAAAAAGGCAATCTCAAAACTCCAAATCAAACACTTCCCCTAAACTCTTTTCCACATTACGCAGTTTTGTTTGACAAAACGCTACCAACTCTGCCGCCCGTTTCGATTGCGCTTCCAATTCATCTATACTCACCGTTTGCTGCTGCATTTTCGCAACAATTTCTTCCAGTTCCTGCAGCGCGTTTTCGTAAGTTAGTTTTTCTTTTGTCATGTGTTGTTGGAATCAGTTATTAACCCAAATCGCGGGATAACTTTCTGTTATCCAGTGATGTCGCTATCCCCTATTTTCTATGCTTTCAAAATTAATTTTCCTTTCTTTTCTCCACTAAACAAGCGTAAGAAAGTCGGTAGGAAGTTTTCGAGACCTTCTTCGATATGCTGCTGTTCCTTAAGTTTTCCAGCCATAATCCACTGCGCCAATTCCTGAGCTGCGCTTCGATATTCTTTCGCATAATCCAGAATAACGAAACCCTCCATACGTGCTCGATTAATCAAAAGCGACAAATAATTTTTCGGTCCTTTAATACTTGCGCGATCATTGTATTGAGAAATTGCTCCACAAATCACGATTCTGGCGTGCAAATTGATGCAAGCCAAGGCCATATCCAAAATATCGCCGCCTACATTATCGAAATAAACATCTACACCATCTGGACAGTGTTCTTTGATGCCTTTATACACGTTTTCGTTTTTATAATCAATTGCTGCATCAAAACCGAGTTCATTGACAATATAATCGCATTTTTCTTTTCCACCCGCAATACCTACTACTCGACATCCTTTGATCTTCCCAATCTGACCGACCATCGCGCCTACTGCTCCTGCTGCTCCAGAGACCAAAATCGTCTCTCCTTCTTTAGGTTGACCAACGCGCAGCAATCCAAAATAGGCAGTCATGCCAGTCATTCCCAACATCCCCAAGTACATCGGTAGAGGTGCTAAATTAGGATCAATCTGATTCCAACCTTTTCCATTTGTCACGACATATTCCTGCGCACCTCCAACACCTTGTAAATGATCACCTTTCTTGAATTTTTCATGTTTCGATTCAATCACTTCACCCACAACTAAAGCGCGCATAACTTCGCCAATCTGCACGGGCGGCAAGTAGGATTTAGTATCGTCCATCCAGCCTCGCATGGCTGGGTCGAGTGAAATGTAAAGTATCTTTACCAAAACTTCGCCGTCAGAAGGAGATGGAATTTCCTTTTTTTCAATTGACCAGGTATTTTCGTTTGGAATTCCCGTAGGACGCTCTTTAAAAATGACTTGCGTATTCATATATTCAATGAGTGAATGATAGAATTTTGAATGAGTGAATGTCTTGAAGGACGAAGTTGTTAAAAACCAAAAGATATACTATGTGAGACTAGCAATTCGTCCATACTAGAACTAGAATTGAACGTGAAATGTGTTATTTTCGTTCACAAATAGAAAGATATTACTTTCACATTCTATCGCAAAACAATTGATTATGAACCATATAAAACTTATAATCCAAAAATCTTACTACTTAATATTTGTTTTTTGCTTGCTGGCTGCTGGCTGTACAGTTAATCCTGTGACTGGAAAAAAGCAGGCTTTGGTAATGTCAGAAGAAAATGAAGTCGCACTCGGGAAGCAGAGTGACCCACAAGTTGTTGCTGCCTTTGGACTTTACGATAATGATAAAATGCAAGCCTATATCAAATCAAAGGGACAAGAAATGGCTGCTATTTCACATCGTCCTGATTTGAAATTTACTTTCCGTTTGGTGGATTCTCCTGTTGTAAATGCCTTTGCTTTGCCAGGTGGCTATGTTTATTTTACTAGAGGCATTATGGCGCACTTTAATAATGAAGCCGAATTCGCAGGGGTTTTGGGGCATGAAATTGGTCATGTAACGGGACGGCACGGAGCGATTCAGCAGCGTAATCAGACTTTGGCTCAAATCGGATTAATTGCAGGTCTAATTATTTCCAAGGAACTCCAACAATTTGCAGAACAAGCAGCACAAGGCGTACAACTATTAATGCTTAAAAATAGTCGTGATCACGAAAGCCAGTCTGATGAATTGGGTGTAATGTACTCTACCACAGTAGGTTATGACGCACATAAAATGGCTAATTTCTTTCAAACTATTAGCCGTTTGAGCGGCGGTGCTTCGCAGAGCATTCCTACATTTATGTCCACGCATCCCAATCCATTAGATCGTTACGCAAGAGTTCATAAATTAGCAGAAGCGAGACAAGCTTCCGATCCAAAAAATAATTACAAAGTAGGTAGAGATCAATATTTGAGTTTAATTGATGGTATGGTTTATGGAGAAGACCCTCGTCAAGGATATGTGCAAAATAGTGTATTTTATCATCCAACCTTGAAATTTGAATTCCCTGTTCCTAGAAATTGGAGAGTGAATAACACCCCACAGCAGGTACAAATTGCACCTGAAAATGGAGAAGCTCTAATTATTTTCACTTTTGCGCAAGGGAATACCCTGAATGAAGCAGCAGCGAGCATTGTAGAGCAATATCAATTGACTGTTGAGAGTAGACAAAATACGACGATCAATGGTTTTCCTGCCTTGCTAATGAAGACTAAGCAAGTTAATCAGCAGACAGGCGCGAGCATCGAATTACTTTCTACCTTGATACAAGATGGCAGCAATATCTTTGTTTTCCACGGCGTAACTTCAACGGAAAAGTTCCGCATTTACAGTTCTGCCTTTGAAAAAACAGCAGCTGGTTACAGTCGTCTGAATGATCCAAGTAAGATCAATGTTCAGCCAGAACGTTTGAAAATAGTTCCAGTCTCTAAAGGTGGAACGCTTTCCAGTCTTCTACGTGCCAATGGCATCCCTTCTAATCGCATTGAAGAATTTTCTATTTTGAATGGTATGAAGCAAAACGATCAAGTGGCTTCTGGAAGTAAAATTAAAGTGGTGAGCAATTTGAGTAGTCGGCAGTAAGATTTATTGTTGAATTGTTTTGATCTGATGGCACAACACTCAGTTTGACAAACAATGGAAGGAGTAAATTTTCAGAGGTTACCGTATGTATCCCAAATTGCACTTTTATATAAGATTTGAAGTAGCAAGAACTCTGATCTCTGCTTTTTTCAAATCATGGCGGCATCAACCTAAGGCTGACGTCTATCCAAATCCACAACAAGTCGCTCTCAACGAGCACTTGTAGTATTTGTGCAATTTGGTACACACACGAGGTTACTCATTTTGTTTTGCTCCCAATGAAATCCATTATCTTGCCTTCCAAACGACCAACTTATGCTACACAAATCATTGCTTTTCTTCGTTTCAGGATTACTTTTTACTGCTTGCAAAGACAAAGATCAACTCTTCAAAGATGCTATTTGCATCCAAAATATCACAACTATTGATGCGGAGGCTGGTGCACAGGAAAATCAAACCGTCGTACTGCAAGATGAAAAAATCATCAAAGTAGCTCCTACGGATGAGTTGCAACTCGCTCTTGAAAACAACATCATTGATGGCACTGGAAAATTCATGATTCCAGGGCTTTGGGACGCACACGTTCACTTCGCTTATATAGAGGAATTGGCGCCTGCCATGTTCAATTTATTTTTAGCATATGGAATCACCAGCGTTCGGGATACAGGCGGAAAGACGGATTTCGTAAAAAAGTGGAAAGACCAAGCAGATGCCAATCCAACCGAAGCTCCACGTGTCTTCTTTGCTGGTCCACTGATGGATGGAATGCCCAATGTCTATAATGGAAGTACACCTGCTCGTCCACCGCTCTCTGTTGGTTTGAAAGATGTAGAAGCCGCTGAACAAATGGCAGACGAACTCATTGCTCAAGGCGTAGATTTACTGAAAGCCTACGAAATGTTGAGTCCAGAGCAATTTAAGGCGATTATGAAAAAAGCGAAGGAAAAAGATATCATCGTCACTGGACACATTCCTTTGAGCATGGACGCTATTACGGTCGCTGATCTGGGAATGAATAGCATAGAGCATTTGCGCAATTTGGAAATGTCTATGGCAAAAGACTCTGAGGAATTGCTAAAAATGCGACAAAAATTATTGGAACTCGGCAAAGAGGAAGAAGGTGGAGTGTTACGCGCCAATATTCACCAAGCACAACGAATGGAAGCCATCGCCAATGCCGACAAAGAAAAGACCAAAGCAGTACTCGCTGCCTTGAAGCGCAACAACACTTGGCAAGTCCCTACCCTATCCATTATGACGGCTGTTGTCGATCACCCTTTTGCAAATCCAGAATGGAAAAAGAGCTTTGACTATCTACCCGAATCTGTCGGCAAGAAGTGGACAGAAAGTCTGGATCGTTATCTTGAGCGTGAAGTCCCCGAAAATCAGAAAGTCTATGCACAATGGCTGTATGACATGACCAAGCAGATGCAAGAAGAAAAAATAGGGATATTGGCGGGTACTGATTGTCCTATTTTCTATCTTTTGCCTGGTCTAAGTTTACACGGAGAGCTAGAGTTCTTTTCCAGAGCAGGAATGTCTCCTATGGAAATTCTAAAAAGTGCAACCTTGAGTCCTGCTCAATATTTCGATATGGAAGACGAGTTAGGCTTGATTCAAGAGGGAATGTTTGCTGATTTGTTGTTGTTAGACGCAAACCCCTTGGAAGATATTCGCAATACGCAGCAGATTAATACAGTAATTCGGCATGGAAAGGTTTATGACAGGGAGGCATTGAAGGAGTTGTTAGAAGAAGCAAGTAATTAGATACGAAATATTTATCGGAACAATACACCTATCCCTAATTGGAGATTACAAGATTGAGCGAAATTTCGATCATGCCAAAATTGAGAGAGCTCGAAAGAAATTTGATCGTACTTGCCGAAGGTAAGCGCAAAATGATAGCCTAAAAAATGGTTGCGTTTTTCTAATTCAAAGATACTTTCGTATTGATTGTAATCAATTTTACCTATACCGTAAGCAAAAGTATAACGTGGCGAAAGAGAAATAGAAAATTTTTCAGCGGCATAAAAGGAATTGTAGTACAACAAAGAGGTTTGCACAAAAGAAGTTTCGTATCCTAATTGGAACAGTGGAAGCATCGTGCCTAATTCTAATCCAAAACTAGAAGCATATCTAGATTCTCTATCTCCTACGAATTGATACTTCGAAAAAGCTGTAAATCGACATTGATCTAATATAGAAAACTCTGCGCCTAAATCTAAATTATCGCGCACTCCATAAATCATTCCTGCATCATAAGTTAAATCGGCTAAGCTAAAATATTCGTTGAAGCCATAACTAGAAATATCCATACTCATCACTCCTGCGACTTCACTTTTCCTAATGTTCGAGCTGTTTAGTGTGGACTTAGACTAATGCAAGAAGAGAGCAATGATAAAGGAGCAACTGCTGAAATGAACTTAGACATTTGATCGATTTTTCTGTTCGCACTAAAATTTATTCCACCAATCTCAAAACAATCTCTTTTAGACTTTTCAAAATTCTGAAAATATCAAATAATTCAGTCGAAGTGGAAGAATAACCACGACTAATCACGTACTTCTTGCCTTCCAACATCATAAAATACCAGTTTTGTCCATTTACAAGACAACCATAAATTGGTGTTCTGTTATGATTTAAGCTCTGTCCAACTAACATAGAAGCTAGATTTTGTGCTATTGGATCGCCCGTTGGATCAATCTCTTTCTTAAACTCATGGAAGGAAAAGAAAGGTGCTTTTGGATAACTAAAACCAGAAGCGACCATACCATCTACCTTTCCGTACAATTCTAAATCTTGAATGATACCGCTAAGATTGCGTTGAGCAAAAAAGTTGAATTTTTGATGAGAAAAACGAACCATCGCAAAGATTGGACCTATAAAATTTAGGCTAAGTTCTTGTTCGTTCCAGTGTAGTATATTTATTTGTAAAGCTTCTTGAAAGTCCAGAAGTTGTTCTTTTTCTCTTTTGCTGAGATCAAGTTTTGTATCTAACCAATTGTCCAATTGCTCTAACTTGATCTGGCGTTCAAGTCCAAATGTTTCTTCCAAGTATGCTAAAGTGCAAGTAGAAAAATTGATTCTTTCCATAGTATTCATTTTTAAAGAAACAGACAAACAAAAAATAAAGTTGATAAGTGAGCTCTCCCAAATTAAAAATGCTCATACCTCAATAAGAGATATGAGCATTTTACGTTCGCTGCGATTTAAAACTAGATCGCTAACCTTTATTTTTTAACTTAATCGACAATAACTTAATTTAATATACTCACAGGATAGTTAGACCTGCGACTTTTACTGTAATACTACTTCTTTTTCTTCCACCATTCTACGGATATTGATCAAAGCATAACGCATACGACCCAGGGCAGTGTTAATACTCACTCTTGTCAATTTCGCGATTTCCTTAAAGCTCATATCGGCATAGTGACGAAGGATAACTACCTCTCTTTGCTCTGGAGGAAGCATATCTACCAATTTGCGCACTTTCTCATGCGTTTGACTCTTAATCATGTTTTGCTCTGCATTTTCGTCAGTCACTTGCAAAACATCAAAAATATCGAAAGTCTCTGTTGGAGAAACTTGCGGACGACGCTTAGAGCGACGGAAGTAATCTACACACATATTGTAAGAAATACGCATTGCCCACTGCAAAAATTTGCCTTCGTGGTTGTACTTGCCTTTCCTTAAAGTGTCAATAATTTTAATGAAAACCTCTTGGAAGATATCTTCTGCTAGACTTTGGTCTTTCACGAAAAGATAAATGGAAGTGTAGATTTTCTGCTTGTGTCTGTTGAGCAAAATCTCGAAAGAACGCTCATTACCATCTAGGTAACGCTTAATAAGTTCTTGATCATTTACCTGAAGCTGATCACTTAGCGGCGTAACTTGCATAACTAAACTTTGTTTAGATTAATAAAATGTTGCTGGTCTGAATAATAATTCTAAAAGTTCAGTGTAAAAGTTACTGCGTATAGGCGAGTTTGTTTTATTGTGCTCAGCTTAAAAAGAGCAGTTATTAAATTGGAAATCAGTTTGTTTTTAAGCCAAATCTTCTGCAAGTTAGAAAAAATAGTGTTTCATTTCTTGCTTGAAGGAACTCTTAACTTAAAATTAACGCTTTCCATAAAATATCCTGAATGCTTGATTTTAACCCTGCTTTCAGTGTATTTTATTTTGTTACTGATGCAAATATAGAGAATTCTATTATATCAGGAAATTTTTGTGAAGAAAAAACGATTTGTGACACAAGTGCAGAATTAATGAAGAGAAGCAATTACTTTTGCAGTCTCTTTTGAAAGAGGAAATCAGAAAGTGGAAAACTGAAATTCACAAATAGCAAATAGCGAGAATTTTAAAATACATCTCACATTCAAATATCTAAAAACAAATGGCACGCGATTTTAGAGTTCGTTTTGCACCAAGTCCAACAGGTGCGCTACATATTGGAGGCATCCGAACTGCTTTGTATAATTATTTATTGGCAAAGCAAAAGGGTGGAAAATTCATTTTACGTATAGAAGATACCGATCAAGGTCGTTATGTGGAGGGTGCGGAAGATTATATTGTAGAAGCCTTAGAGTGGTGCGGTTTGGAATTGGATGAAAGTCCAAAATTGGGTGGAGCATTTGGTCCTTATCGACAGTCAGAACGCAAGGACATTTATAAAAAGTACGTAGATCAATTAATTGCTTCGGGTAAAGCTTATTATGCATTTGACAGTTCAGAAAGTCTGGCGGCTAAGCGTGCAGCCTACGAAGCAGAAAAAAAGACTTTTAAATATGATGCAAGCGTTCGGGCGGAAATGGACAATAGCCTATTGATAAGTGCGGATGCTTTGCAAGCGCGTTTGAATTCAGGGGAGGCGTACACAGTGCGTTTGAAAGTGCCAATAGATGAAACGGTGACTGTAGAAGATGATGTGCGTGGCAAAGTCTCTTTCGATAGTAATGAATTGGATGATAAAATTCTATTGAAGGCAGATGGAATGCCCACTTATCACTTGGCAAATGTGGTGGATGACTATTTGATGCAGATTTCTCATGTCATTCGCGGCGAGGAATGGCTGCCAAGTACTGCGCACCATATATTACTGTATCAAGCCTTCGGTTGGGCGGATTCGATTCCTCATTTTGCGCATTTGCCGCTCATACTTAAACCCAATGGCAAAGGAAAATTGAGCAAGCGAGATGGAGCGAAGTTTGGATTTCCCGTCTTTCCATTAAGCTGGGAAGGCAAAAGTGCGGAAGATTCCTTTGAAGGATTTCGTGAGTATGGATTCTTGCCCGAGGCTTTGGTCAATTTTTTAGCATTCCTAGGCTGGAATCCTGGTACAGAGCAAGAGATTTTCAGCTTGGAGGAATTAGTTGCTGCTTTTGATGTAGAAAAAATCGGAAAGTCGGGCGCACGCTTTGATATTGAAAAAGGCACTTGGTTTAATCAGCAATACTTAATAAATAGCAGTAATGCTATCTTGGCGAAACAGATTCGTCCTTGGGTAGAGGCGAAAGGCTACGAAGTTTCCAATGATTACTTAGAGGGCGTTTGTGAATTGATGAAAGAGCGGGTGAGTTTACTGAAAGATTTTCCAGAAACGGGCTACTATCTTTTTGAAGCGGTAAAAGAATACGAAGGTAAACCTGTGCGAAAGAACTGGAAACCAGAGTTCCGTGCTGCTTTTGATGAATTGTTGAGTGTTATTGAAAACATTTCCGATTTCAGTGTTTCGAGTCTGGAAGAAACTATCAAAGCCTTCATCGCAGAGAGAGAACTGCGCATCGGAACAGTTTTCCAAATTTTGCGCGTTGGTGTCTCTGGTACACTGAAAGGTCCATCCGTTTTTGATATGATTGCACTTTTAGGCAAAGAAGAAACACTCGAAAGGATGAAAAAGGCATACGTGCAATTTGATAAGATCAAGGCCCAATAATGCTTCTGTACGGACATTTCTAATGCTGAAAATCTTGGAAATTTTGAAAATCTTCAAGATTTTATGATTGGGAAATAGTCACCACTTAGACAACTTTCATTTTTTTTTGAAAATTTATTTTTTGGTAATAAAGTATGAATTCTTGAAGGAACACCTTATAAATCAGGGGTTTTGAGCTTTTATGTGTTTAATCTATTAGCTTTGAGTCAGTAATCAAAAGCGTTTTGTTTAACTTTCGCTTGCAAATACTTAAACAAAATACTATTTTTGACTCGACAATTAACCAAAAGCTAT
>JBCDFY010000098.1:0-25226 GCA_039176995.1 Bacteroidota bacterium | reverse complement strand
TTCGATTCTATTTATTTTGCTTACTTCCTTTTTGAGTCTCTCTGCACAAGCAGAGATAGCAAGTGGTACGGATTGGCTAACTTACGGATTGATCGCGAGCATTGCGGTCATTGTGTTGTTTTTTGTAGTTCAAGTAGGGGATAGCTTTCTATCCTTGGAAGCAAAACGAATCGGGGTTGACCAAGAAGAAGAAAATGTTTCGATCTTTCCAAAATGGAGCGAAATCTTTAGTCCAAGGTTACCGAATCACCTAGATGGTAAAAGGGTAATTCGTCTGAAGAAGGGACACGATATTCTTTTGGAGGGCGCAGCAAAAGGAATACCAAGTGCTGTAAAAATAAAGTCATTTGCAGTGCAGCCAAAAAACTTTATCGGGATGTCACCAATTCCTAAAGTAGAGGTAGAGGTTGGACAGAAGGTAGTAGCAGGTGACGAATTATTTTTTGATAAAAAGCGTCCCGAGATCAAATATGTGTCGCCAGTAAGTGGAGAAGTGGCAGCGGTTAATCGAGCAGAAAAGCGTTCGATTGCTGAGGTGGTTATTTTAGCAGATAGCACCATAGAATATAAAAAATTAAATGCTCCAAATGTAGCCACAGCAAGTCGCGAAGACTTAGTGAATTTTCTTTTAGAGAGCGGCGGGTGGACTATGCTTCGCCAACGTCCTTATAATATACCAGCAGAGCACGATGTGGTGCCAAGAGACATTTTCATCAGCACTTTTGATTCTGCACCATTAGCTCCAGATAGCAATGTGGTCATTTCAGGACAGCAAATCGCTTTCCAGAAGGGATTAGATGTTTTAAAGCGATTGACTGAAGGAAAGGTGTATCTGGGATTAGAGGCTTCCTCAGAAAGTGAACCTTCTCCCATCTTTACGGAGGCAGTTGGTGTTGAAAAATATTATTTTCAAGGAAAACATCCAGCTGGAAATGTAGGTGTGCAGATTCATCACATTGCGCCTTTGGCAGCAGGCGATACTGTTTGGACATTGGGGATACAAGAAGTACTGACACTTGGAAATCTGTTCGTTCACAATCGTTTCGATGCGAGTAGGATCATTGCTGTCGCGGGTGCAGAGGAAGAATTGGAAGAGGCAAAGTATGTAAAGACTTACTTGGGCGCAAATGTCGGGGAATTAGTCAAAGGAAATGTGAAGCATGACAATACTCGTTTAGTTTCAGGAGATGTTCTTTCGGGTCAGCAAAAGGCAAGTGAGCATTTTTTGAATTACTACGACGATCAGGTAACAGTTTTGGCGGAAGGAGACGATTACGAGTTATTTGGTTGGTTGCTTCCAATCACACCTCGTCCAAGTATCTCAAATACTTTTCCAAATTTTATTTTCCCAGACCAAAAATTCGTTGCTAATACGAATACACATGGTGAAAAGCGAGCCTTCGTAATGTCTAGCGATTACGAGGAAGTGATGCCAATGGACGTGTATGTACAGTCATTGATGAAGGCGATTATGGTCAATGATTTTGAGCGCATGGAAGGTTTGGGCTTGACCGAATTAGTAGAAGAAGATGTGGCACTTTGTGAATTCGTTTGTGTTTCCAAAATGCCACTACAAAAAATCTTGCGCGAAGGACTAGACGAAATGAGAGCGCAAGGATAGTACATAATTGTTTATTCGTTGAACTGTTTATTCGTTTAATCGAATAGCAGATCAACCGTTAGTTAAAACTAGCAGATCAACAAATCAACAATGAAGAAAGGGATATTAAATTTTTTCAAGGCAATAGAGCCAAGCAAAGACAAAAAGTTGTTGCACACAGCCTATGATGCCTTCTTTACATTTGCTTTTGCTCCTAATGAGACAACTCACGGTGGTGTACACATCCGCGATGGTATGGACTTGAAGCGATTGATGTTTCATGTAGTGATTGCATTGCAGTTGTGTTATTTATTTGGCACTTGGAATATTGGGCATCAGCATTTTGTAGCTATGGGAGAATATACTGCTCCTTTAGCTGGGCTGCATTTGAAAATCCTTTATGGATTAGTGAAGGTGTTACCAATATTCGTGGTCGCCAATGTGGTTGGACTAGGGATTGAATTCTTCTACGCATCTAAAAAAGGACACTCGGTAGAGGAAGGCTTTTTGGTTTCGGGAGCATTGATTCCACTAATTATGCCACCAGATATTCCGCTTTGGATTCTAGCAATTTCTGTTGCTTTTGCCGTCATTATTGGCAAGGAAGCATTTGGTGGAACAGGTATGAACATTTGGAATATCGCGCTGCTTTCTCGTGTTTTCATATTTTTTGCTTATCCGACTACCATTTCAGGTGACCAAGTTTGGATTGCAGGATTTGAAAATTTCAATGCAGGTACGCAAGTAGAATACGGCTGGTTTATCACAGGAATCCTCAATCCAGTACTGGACGCTATCGGTAGTGCCACCTACGACGTCAAAGCTGCCGTCGTAGATGGCGTGACTGGTGCGACACCGCTCGGTCTTGCTATGAAAGGAGGTTGGGGTGCTGTGACTGAACATTACACCACTGCACAAATGATTTGGGGAACGATTCCAGGTTCTATTGGTGAATCTTCCAAGATATTAATCATTGCAGGCATTGCGTTTTTAATCTTTACGAAAGTGGCAGATTGGAGAATTATTGTCTCTGTATTTGTAGGTGCTGCAGTGATGGGACTATTCTTGAATGCAGTTGCACCAGGATTAGATCCAAACGAAGAAGTAGTGAAATTCATGGCAGTGCCTTGGTATAATCACTTCATTATGGGTAGCTTATTATTTGCTGCTGCCTTCATGGCAACTGATCCAGTTACTGCTGCTTCAACGGGTATTGGAAAATATGTTTACGGTTTCTTAATTGGTGTAGTTGGTATTATTGTGCGCGTCATGAATCCAGGTTATCCAGAAGGTTGGATGTTGGCGATTCTGTTTATGAATACCTTTGCGCCAATGATTGATTATTACGTCTTGAAAGCGAATATGAATCGCCGTGCGAAACGTTCGCTTGCGACTGCTTAAGTGGAGCAAAGACCGCCGCAGTTTGTAAGTACAATACTGTATGCTATGTATGCTAATGAAATATGATGAGCACATAGCATTTTGGCTAAAGACAAAAAAGATCAGACTCGAAATTTATTCCCTCAAAATTCAAAACTAAATAAAAGAAAATGGAAAGTACTAAAAGCATATTTATATTCATTGCTATTATGACTGGTTTAGTAGCAGTTGGGTTAACAGGTTTACGTCAGTCCACAAAGACTATTGCCGAGACAAACGAAGAAGTATTTAACAAACGTGCGATCTTAAAGTCCGTACAGGACTATCTAGACAAGTCTGTTGCTGATTACGGAGACGAGGAGGTATTGGATATTTTTGATAGCAACATCAAACAATACGTCTTGGATATGGAAGGTAACGTTTTAGAGGAGGGAGAGAACGAAGATGGTGAAGGCGTGGCGGACGAAATTGACATGGCTAAAGAATCTAAAAAGTCAGAAGAAGAAAGGCAATTACCTTTGTATGTATACAATAATGACAAAGGGACTTTCTACATTCTATCTGTTCGTGGACGCGGACTTTGGGATGCCATCTGGGGCACTGTGGCATTGAAAGAAGACTTGGTCACTGTTGCAGGCGCATCTTTTGATCACGCGGGAGAAACGCCAGGTTTGGGAGCAGAAATAAAAGATAATCCAGCTTTTTCAGCACAATTCAGTGATAAGAAAATCTACGCTTACAATGGTGAATATACCGCAGTGATTGTAAGGAAAGGAGGGGCAAGAAATCCAGAATACGAAGTAGATGGTATATCAGGAGCAACGGTAACTGCTGATGGTGTAACAGAAATGTTGCAGCGCGGTATTAAGTATTATGAGCCTTATTTGGAAACCTTGCGACCAAAGAATGCACTCGGAATGAAGTAGTTTTTGTGTGCTTTGCGAACATAGATGTAGGAAACGATTGCTTAGCACAAATAAAAGCTCTCGAATAAACAAACAAACAGTTCAACAAATCAACAATTAAAATGGCAGATACTGCAGTTGAAAAAAAGACAAGCATAGCCGTTGAAGAGAAAGAACCCCTCTTTGGACGGAAGGAACGCGAATTGATAGTTGATCCTTTAAATGATAATAACCCGATCACGGTTCAGGTACTGGGAATCTGTTCTGCTCTAGCAGTAACATCTCTGGTAGTTCCATCTGTGGTAATGTCCATTGCAGTGGTTTTTGTATGTACATTCTCTAGCTTGATCACGTCGCTTTTGAGGAATTACATCCCCAAGTCCGTGCGTCTGATTGCTCAATTGATTATCATCGCAACCTTAGTAACCATTGTAGAATTAGTACTTCGTGCAATCAATTTCCCAATTTATCGTCAATTAGCAGTCTACATTGGTTTGATTATTACAAACTGTATCGTGATGGGACGCCTGGAGGCTTTCGCAATGGCGAATAAGCCTTGGCGATCAATGGTAGATGGTTTTGGAAACGGCTTAGGGTATGGAGCAATTTTAATCATCGTGGCAGTGATTCGGGAATTTTTCGGGAAAGGTTCTTTGATGGGAATTCCATTAATCGGACAAAGCAACGATCAAGTCAGCTATTTAATTAATACTAGTCCAGAAACTGGAATCAGCTGGTTGAGTTGGTATGCGAATAATAACTTAATGGTATTGCCAGCGGCAGCCATGTTCGTGATTGGTATATTGATCTGGGCACAACGCTCTTACAACCGTAAACTAATTGATATTTCTTAAATAAGTATTAAGCACTAGGTAAAAAGTAGTAAGTTTTGTGCGAGCCACGATTACCTACTACTTAATACTGATCACTTATTACCTAATACCTAAAATAATTATGGCTGGTTTTTTTGAAATTTTTCTTCGTGCCGCCTTCTTTGAAAACTTAGTACTGGCTTACTTTTTAGGAATGTGTTCCTACTTGGCTGTATCTAAGTCTGTAAACACTGCCTTTGGTCTTGGGTTAGCAGTAATTTTCGTTTTGGGAATCACTATGCCGATCAATTGGGTAATCTATACCTTTTTGTTAAGTGAAGATGGATTGTTGGGCACAGATTTGACATTTTTACGACTGATTTTATTCATCGCTGTTATAGCTTCGATGGTTCAATTAGTAGAGATGATCGTTGAAAAGGTTTCGCCTGCATTATACAATGCACTTGGAATTTTCTTACCACTAATCACTGTGAACTGTGCGATCTTAGGAGGCTCTTTGTTTATGGTTGCTCGGGAATATAATTTTGGAGACTCTGTTGCTTTTGGTCTTGGTGGAGGATTCGGCTGGTTCTTAGCAATCGTGGCGATTGCTGCGATTCGTGAGAAAATTCAATATTCCAACGTGCCTGCGCCGCTTCGTGGATTAGGAATGGCCTTTATACTCACGGGTTTGATGGGGATTGCTTTTTTGAGTTTAAGTGGTATTAACCTAACTGATTTACCATTAGAAGTTGAATAATATTAAGCTGTTATTATTAAGCTGTTAGCCAACAGCTAGTAATTAATAGCCAAAAAACATATAGCATGACTTTATTATTAGCAGTAATTGTCTTTATGAGTGTCATTTTGCTACTAGCATTGGGTTTAATCTATGCTAGAAAGCAGCTCGTACCTCAAGGTGATGTGAAAATCATCGTGAATGGAGACGAAGCGAATCCAATGTTGGTGAAGCCAGGAGATACCTTGTTATCTGCGCTTTCCAATAGTAATGTGTTCTTACCTTCTGCTTGTGGTGGTGGTGGAACATGTGCGATGTGTGAGTGTCATATTTACGAAGGTGGTGGAGACGTCTTGCCAACAGAATTGAACCACTTGTCTCGCAAGGAGGTAGCAGAAAAGAAGCGTTTGGCCTGCCAAGTGAAAGTGCGTGAAGATATGAAAATCGGAATTCCAGAAGAAATCTTTGGCATCAAGAAGTGGGAGTGTGAAGTGGTCTCCAACTACAATGTAGCAACTTTCATTAAAGAGTTTGTTGTGAAGTTGCCAGAGGGAGAGGAGTTAGATTTCCAAGCAGGGGGCTACATTCAGGTAGACGTACCAAAGGTAGAAGTTGATTACAAAAACATTGACATTACCTCTCATCCAAGAATGGGGAAGAAGCCTGATGAGTTCCAAACGGAATGGGATACCTATAAGTTGTGGGACTTAAAAATGAAAAATCCAGAGCCAATTTTCCGTGCTTATTCCATGGCGAACCATCCTGCGGAAGGAAATATCGTAATGTTGAATATCCGTATTGCAACACCTCCATTCAAATTCAAGATGGACGGAGGAAAGCGTCAATGGGATGGCTATCAGCCAGTTAATCCAGGAGTTTGTTCTTCTTATGTTTTTGATCAAAAGCCTGGTGACAAAGTAACGATTTCTGGACCTTATGGTGAATTCTTCATCAAGCCGACCAAGAAAGAAATGGTTTACATTGGTGGTGGGGCAGGTATGGCACCTTTGCGTTCGCACTTGTTCCATTTGTTCCACACTTTAAAGACCACTGATCGAAAAGTGTCTTACTGGTATGGTGGACGTACGAAGCGCGAGTTGTTCTACATTGATGACTTCCGTCAGATTGAGAAGGAGTTTCCTAACTTTAAATTCTATGTATCATTGGATAATCCATTACCAGAGGATAATTGGAAGGTAAAAGAGGATATGGAGGATGAGAATGGTGACGGATTCAAAGGATATATCATGAGCGTGCTACATGAAAAATATTTAAAGGATCATCCTGAGCCAGAAGAGGTAGAATACTATTTCTGTGGTCCTCCAGCAATGAATGCTTCAGTTATCAAGACTTTAGATGAGCTGGGTGTCCCAGACGAGAATATTTCATTTGATGATTTTGGTGGATAATCGAAGTTGTTTAGTTTGAATATAGAAAGGGGAAGTACGGTTGTGCTTCCCCTTTTCTGATTTTTATATGCCACCAAACATTTTCGCGTTCCAACTGTCCCATTTGTATGAATATACGATTTGTCCAACAAGAAGACATTGACCGCCTAAAATGGGATAGTTGCATTCATTATGCTAGCAATGGGAGTGTGGTCGGTTATAAGTGGTTTTTGAACAATGTGACCAAAGACTGGGATGCTTTGGTAGAAGGTGATTACGAGTCCGTTTTTCCACTCACTTGGTCAAAAGACGCTCTAGGGAGAAGTGTTTTGCGGCAACCTGTTTTGATTAGAGAGTTGGGCATTTTTTCTGTTCATATTTTGTCACCTAAGCGAATTGCTGCTTTTTTGGAAGCGATTCCAGAGGAATATCAAAGTGTTCAAATTGCGCTGAATGAGCGAAATACATTTGAAACTGATGCTGATCTACAATGGAATTCAAGATCAAATCATCAACTATTGCTGACAGATGGATACACGGCTATTTGTAATAATTACAGGGGTGAACTGAAAGGTAATTTAGAAGCGCAACAAGACTACTTAATTCCCATTTCAAACATCAAACCAGAGCGACTTGCTGACTTTTTTCGGCAGCATAGTAAAGATAAAAAACAGCTAGAAGAAAAATTTCACGCCGTTCAGCGTATCATGTACAATGCGATGCACCGAGGTATTGGTTTTACGACTGGCATTACGGATTTGAAAGGTGATTTGCTGGCTGCTAATTTTTTCATTTACAGTCATGGAAAGGTATTGAGTTTTTTACCTGTGGAAACTTCGTCAGGGGCAAAAGTTGGTGCGTTGAATATGCTATTTGATCTTTTTATTCGCAGTCATGCTGGGCGTCCGCTAATTTTGGATTTCAATACGGCTCAAACTTATCCACAACTCTTTGGCGCACAAGAAAATCAGTATTATCAGATTGGAAAAGAAGAGCGAAAATGGAAATTTTTGGATAGAATCAGGAAGTAAAAATGGCAGATCGTCAGCAAGCACAGTTCCTGAAAACTTGGGGAATTTTGGTTTTCTTTTATGTTGTTTCCACTAGCTTTTTATCGCTTTTCTACTTTCCAATTGTACAGCTAAAAGCCCAACTGCCAGAGCTCATTCTTCTAGGAATGTTCGGCTTTTTGGCACTCAATTTCAAAAAGATTTCTTGGCAAAATTTCCGATGGACCAAACTTGATTACTGCTTGCTTGCGCTACCCATTATCGTCTTTTTTACTTCGTTCTTTGCTTCTGATTACGGTTCATTTTTTGAAGCCTTTGGATTGACTTACCTTTTTTCTATTTATCTGACTATCAAACTCTTACTGGTGAATTATGCAGAAAAAAGCACCTTATTTCTGTTTTATTCTTTTTTGTTTCTAGGATTATTAGCAGCCGTTTTTGCACTCCTAGGAATGTTGCTTTATCTATTGGAAATTCCAACCTCTCTAGTCTGGATTTATGAGCATTTCCCTTATTTTGGACATTCCGCTAGGGTACAAGGCTTTGCTCTCCGCCCAACAATGCTTGCTAATATTTTAAGCATCAGTATGCTCTTTCTGGCAAGTAAAATGTGGCTGCAAGGTGGTCAAAAATTATCCTATTGGATTGCGTTTTTATTGATGCTATTGGCTGCTGTGTTGACGCTCTCTAAAGGAATCTTACTATTCATTGTAGGTTTACTTTTCGTTCTTTCCAAGACCTCAAATCTCTCTTCTTTCACAAGGCGAATAACCCAACTAGGAATGTTTTTGTGTGCTTTTGCCTATCTTTTTGGCACTCATTTTTTAGTCGTTGATAAAGCTCATCCTCAATTGGAAGCAATTCAAGCAGCTTCTTTCAATGTGGGCGATCCCATTGCTGATACAGAAACAAAGCTGATTATTCCAACTGCTTATACTGCATTGAAGCAAGCCTCTTTGAAAATGGGAAGTCAGCATTGGCTAATAGGTATCGGTGCTGGAAATCATAATCAATATGTTGGACAACTCAAGCAAAAAGGCGATTTTCCGAATCAAATTCCTAACCTCGATCCGCATTCTACTTACTTTGGAGGATTTGCGGAGTTGGGTATTCTGGGATTGCTTGCTATTTTGTGTATAGTTTTTATAGTAGGAAAAAGCTGTGTTCAGTTGCTAAAGCAATCTCCTAAAGACTATTTTACAATTGCCTTAATCAGCTGTTTTTTGATGATGGGTTTGGAGGCAATTGCTACCGATATTTTGAATTTCAGACATCTTTGGGTGCTGTTTGCTGCTTTAGGATTTTTAACATACCGTCAAGGCAACCAGAGTGGATTGCCTGCTGGAATGAATTGAATGGGAACTTCTGAAATGAAGGTTTTTGGTCTATCGTCTCCAAACTAAGTCTGGAACAGTCTCTTCATTAGAAATAATATCCGCCAAACGAAGATTATGCACTACGCTTCGAAGCATTTTATCGCTCACCCAACCGTGGATTGCCCATTCCGTCACGTGATACCAACGCTCGGCATCTTTGAGGCGTTGATCATAGCGTTCAGCTACCAATTTAATGTTGTCGTCGGATTGCATGAACATATCGCAATAGTCATGAATCGTTCGCAACATTCGGATAATGCTATCCGGTTCTTTTTCTAGTATGTCGTCTGTGGCAGCAATCATAAAACAAGGCCAAGGCGTGATGAATTCTCCTACTCGACGAAGTTGTCCACTGTTGACATAAGGCTTGGTGGTGTATTTTTCCCAGTAAAAAACGTCAGTCTCTAGAGCATCCAAAGAGTCCAATGCACCATCTAAATTTTTGATAACTGTAAATTGCTCCTTCTCAATCTTTTGGTCATTCATGCTTGCATCCACCACTGCCATCAAATGAGAACCCGAGCCAAAACGACTGATAGCATATTGTTTGTTATAGATTTTATTATGATTTTCTAAGTCATTTTTTACACCCGTATGAATGCCCCAAATCAGTGGCGTATTCACATAACCTGAAACAATTTTAGATGGATTTCCTGCGATAATATCTTTGATAATGCCTTCGGTCAATAAAATACAAGCATCTACTTCTCTGTCTCTCAAGGCTTTAGTCATTTGCCCCGTACCGCCTTTAAACGTTGTCCAATCAATTTTTACGCCTCGGCTTTCAAAACCGCCATTTTCCATTGCGAGGTGAATCGGTAAATTGAAATGCTCTGGGACACCACCTAGTCTAATTGTTTTTGTTTGCATATTTTCTACTTATCAAAAATTAGAAAGGGTACATATTTTTGAAATCCGTGGAGTCGACCTTAAAAATTCTCCAGCAGAAAGTCTTTTTTCAAAGGAGAAAAGACTTTCCGCGGGTTTTGGAAACGAAATCTTGTATTTTAGACCATGTGTACCCTAGTGAAATCAAAAATCAAAACCTGCTGTGAAGATAAAAACCAAATCGAATTTATTGGTTGGGCTACTCAATTGCACTTGAATGGGTGCTACGGGTGTCTCCAAGCTATAACCAATTCCAATACCTCGCTGCCAAGGATTTGACCACAATTTTTCTAAAGTTTCTCCTAATGTAGAAACGCCATAATTCAAATAAAAATGATGACTTACCACTATATCATAGCGCAATCCTAAGTTTAGTGCCGCTGCATTTTGTCCTTGAAAGCGCATCGGAAGCAAACCCAATTGTGGAACAAAATTTTGACGCTGGTGCGCCATCAAGCCGCCTTGGTAAAAAATGTATTGTGGTTCGATTTTGGTAGTGCTCAAACCTAGTTGATGCGACCACGAAAATTGCATATTATCGGTCAGCGAAAAGACTTGATTATACGTCCAATTGAGCCAAAGCGCAGGCCGTTCTTCTTGATATTGAAAAAGGTCAGAAGTGATCGTTTTGAATGCCAAATTACTTGTGAAACCCTTTTTGGGATAGAGACTTTCATCCAAATAATCTGCCTTGAAGAGCAAATAGTAATTCCATAAATCTGTACCAAAACCTTCAAAAAAGTCACGACGTGCGTTATCGGAAATACCGTACCATTGGCTTTCAAAACCAAAGCGCATGGCAAGGTTTTGATTAACGTTCCAACGCGCGCCCAAACGTGTTTCGAGCTGTATCAGGCGACTACTTTCAAAGTCATCTTCGCTGATGTAATCGTAGTATTCTTCTCCAATTAATTTAATCTCAATTTCGGGCGTCAGTTTTCGCAAAGTATTGATTTGATAATTTAATTTTCCATAAGGATTACGATCCAAACGGATTTCTGCATCAATCAATGAGCCTAAGCCTAGCGCATTTTGAAGAATAGGATTAATCAAAATACCTGCACCGAAATCGCTATCATAATTCAAGCCCAATTTGAGTAAATCGTTGTTGCGCTCGTCTACATTAATGGCAAGCGTTTGGATATTTTCTTCTGAAGGCAATTCGTAATAAACTCGATCAAAGCGACCACTAGCCTGCAGATTTTGAATAGCCGTTTGAATATCTTCTAATGCATAATTTTCGTTCTCTTCCAAGCCTAAACTTTGCAGAATTATTTCTCTCGGGAAAGTCGCATTTCCGCCAATCTCTACTTTTTCCACTTCCACGGAATCTAAAGCTTCAATAGCTTTTTTTGCCGCAAAACTATACGTGGTTGGACGTTTATATTTTAACAATTCATCCTTCATTTTCATGGCGGCTTCGTAGCCTCTAGCAATCAAAGAATCTGCTTTATCAAAATCGCTGACTGAAAAACCTGTCACATCTACTTCGATACACAAATCACAATCGCCTTCGTAAAGCGAGCGCGCATTTTGTATGACGACGTCGTAAGTTTTGCTCAAAATATTGGATAAGCCTTTGCCGCCTTGCCCATAGTTACGATCAATCAATTTGACTCCAATCACCTTGTCAGCTCCTTTTTCGCGCATTTCATTGACTGGAAAATTATTGAGTACGCCACCATCTACCAATAAATAATCATCAATAATAACGGGCTGGAAAAGTCCTGGAATCGCCATAGTTGCTAGTAAAGCATCCGCTAAACTACCTTTCTCTAAAATGACGGGTTCGCCCGATTTTAAATCTACTGCTACACAGTAAAATGGAATTGGTAACTCACTAAAATCATTAATATGACGTACAGGCGCACATAACTTTTTGAACACTTGATAGATATTAATACCATCCACCAAAGCATCAGAAAGATAAACTGTTCGATCTTCGCGACGAAGCGTCAACATATAGCGATCACGCTCATTTTTTAATCTTAAAGGAGCTTTTTTGCGCTCAAATTCATTGCTCAACAAATAATCCCAATCTTGCTCTAACGCAATCGCCTTTAGCTGGTCAATATCATACCCCATCGCATAAAATCCACCTGCAATGCCACCCATACTCGTTCCTCCAACAAGATCGACCTTGATGCCTAATTCCTCTAAATATTCTATAACGCCGACATGAGCAATGCCCAATGCACCACCACCGCTTAATACTAAACCAACTGTAGAGGTATTGCTGATAGATTCGCTATCAGTATCTTGTGCTAGTCCTATATGTGTAAAAAAACAAAAAACAATAAGGAGCAGTGATTTCATAGTCATTGTGTTTTTGGATATTGCTGTTTGGCAAAGATAAGATAAGGAAAGTTGATGATATAGAATCATTCCTGTGTTAACTGCCGCTCCATAAATAAATACTGATAAATTAATTCTTTTGTTCTAACAGAAGTTGGATAAGTACCAACATGACCGTTATCGCTAATTTGGACTAAAATATCCTTATCAGAAGAAGTTTGTTTTCGATATTTGGCAACACTATTTGTCACTTGCCAATAAGGCGTTTGAAAATCCTTTGTCCCTGTAAGAAAAAGTAAGGCAGGATAAGGTTGTGATTTTATGTTTTGGTAGGGTGAATATTCCTTGATGTATTGATATGTTTTTTCATCAGCCGGATTTCCCCATTCTTGATACTCTAAAGAAGTTAGCGGCAAAGAGTCGTTGGACATAGTTGTAATAACATCCAAATAAGGATAATCTAAAATAGCAGCTCGAAATAGTTCAGGCATTTTATTAATGGCTGCCCCAACGATGAGTCCGCCAGCACTTTGCCCATAAGCAACGATCTTGTTTGTATGTATTTTATCTTGTTCAATTAGGTATTTTGTACAAGCCAAATAGTCCTCAATCCCTTGCTGTTTCTTTTTTACTTTTCCAGCCGCATACCATTCCCAACCTTTCGCCCGAGTTCCTCGAATATGTGCTTGTGCAATGAGGTATCCTTGATTCATCAGGAATGCCTCAAATTTATTGTAACCACTTGGAGAAAAAGCACCATAGGCACCATATACTTTCAAGATTATACCTTTTGTTTTCACCGCAGGATCAGCATTTTTGCTCAAACGTAATGGAATCTGATCTTGACCATCGGTCGTTGGAATTTGCAGCAATTCTGTTTTATAAATTGGCGTCTCTTCCACAGCATATTTATTGTAGCAAAGTAGTGGTTTGTAGGTTTTATTGCCACTTTTGAGGTCAATGTCATAAGTGCCTTGCAATTCGTTCCATGCACTGTAATATAGTCTAGTGCTATCTTTTCCAATGAACGCGCTATCTATGAATTGACTATCATAAAATTTGGAGGGAAATTTGACAGATTTACGCTGTTGGAGTTTATTTTTGGGATGAATGTAGAAATGAGGAACAGCATTTTCAATGCTTTGCGTGACGATAAAATTAGGTGTAACACTAAAATCATCCAACAATTCTTTATTGTAGCTAAGCAGCGTTTCCCATTCCCTTTCTCCTTTGAGCGTCCGTATAATAGAAGTTTTCCAATTTTTATCTCTTACCAAGGCGTACCAGTGTGTATCGTCTTCCTTAACTTCGAGTGTGTAGAGCTCCTTTTCGTAAGTCAGAAGCGTTCTCGACTGTGGTTTCGGATTAACTACAAACAGATCATTAAAATCACCTCTATTGGTAGTATAAAACCAATGCTTTTTATCGCGAGCAACGTAGATAAGTTCCATCTCTTGATCTTTATGAAGCGTTGACATTTGTATGCGATTCAACTTCATAGGAACTGAATAAACATCTACTGCATAGTCCCTTCTAGATTGATCCTGTTTTTGGTAAATTAACTGGTCGGGGCTGAGCCAATTGACTTGATGAAAACCCGATACTTGAGCGACGATGGAATCCTTTTGAATGTTCTTGATGTAGAGTTCCTTACCTTCTTTTTGTTGAATCACGTAAGCAAATAAAGTAGTGTCTGGATTAGGAGCATAAAAATCAACTTGACATCCTTCACAAAGCAAATCGTGGTCAAAAAGTAATTGCCTTTGTTCTGCCTTTTCATAAATTAACCCAAATTTTCCTTGTTCATTGAAGTCTTTTCGGAAAGCAGGAAGCGGTCGTTCCTTGGGCGGTTCACAACTTTTGGTATTGACCGTTAGCGCAAAATTTGCTTTAGCAAACTCGCGTTTCATGGGGACGAAGTAATTCTTGAAGTATTTATTTTCTGCCTTGATAAGGTCTTGCACTTCCTCACTTTCTAGCGCGTTCAACCAAGCATAATTATCAACTAAGGTATCCTTATGCAACACCAAAGTATCTGCCTTGGTGAAGTAGTCAGGATACGTCAAATTTGCTTGAAAGAAGCGTTCTTTGAATTGTTGTTCCAAGGGTTTTCCTTTGCCCAAATCCTTTTTTACTTTGTTAGGAAGCGGTAAATAATCTTCTGGATTTTTCCAAAAAACACTGTCGTACTGCACTGGAAAATAGCGTAAGTTACCAACTCTTCGATCTATAAAAGTTGTTTCAAAGTCGTAAGGAAAAGGAGCTATATCATCCTTTTTGATTTGCTGAATGGATAGCGTTCGCTTTAGCATTTTGGGCTTTTTGATTTTGAAGTAAGTTTTCTTATTGAGAATTTGCTCAGAGGTTATTTCTTTTAGAAACCACTGATTTTCTTCTTTCTGATAGTCGCAACTCAACGCAATAGTAGCTGGAATGACACGACGATATCTTGTTGGTGGCAGCGCACCTTCAGTCAGTTGACATTCAAAACGCGCCACTGCGAAATCATTCATGCTGATGTAGAGCTTGCCTGAATAGATCGGAATTTTCACTTTTTTTCCTTGGTCTTGACTCTGTGTGAATTTCAATTTTTTAGGCTTGAAAGAGATAATGTAACAAGGTTCATCATTGATGTAAGCCGCACCAATTTTAGAATAGACGTACTTATTGGTCAACTTAAGATCGAGGAAATCAGATTGGTATTTTACCTTGTCAATAGCAGTTAAGTCTAACGGTCCATTCTCCGGAACAATTTCTACATCGTCTTCGCTCCAATCTTCACTTGCTCGCGCACTGATGACCTTACATTGATCTTTGATGGTATTCCAATATTTTTGATATTGTGCTTTAGTAAAAATTACACGCTTATCAGAAGGATAATGGTCTGCAGTAGCATAAGTTTCATAATAAGCATTCCAACCTTTTCTAGCATATCGCTTTTGCGGATAACTTGTGTAATACAATTCAAAAAAAGCTTCATTGAGTTGAATGTAACGCTCGTCTTCCTTCACTAATTCCCTGTAAAATCCACTCAATATGTTGGGCTGCTGCGAGTAGTTTTTCTTGACGTTCTTCAAGCTCTTTCGCAAAATTTTCTTAACATTCAAATCTGCAGCAGTTGCTTGCACCAATACTTCATTGAGTGCCACAACATTTGATTGTAGGGCAATAGTAAGTTCTTGATTAACCCTAAGATCAACAATGATACTAGTATCTCGATAACCGACATAGGAGCAAACAAGCGTATCCATAGGAACACTTCCTTTCTTCAAGTTCAATTGTAGCAAACCGTCCAAATCAGTGGAATTCCCGATCTTATTATTCTTCAAGTAAACATTGGCATAGGCAAGTGGTGCTGCGCTTTGTTGGTCAATTAGTTTAATTTGGAGTTGGTGCTGTGCGCATAGAAAAGTACTGGTTGAGAACAGTAAGATGAGGGTGGAAATCTTTCTCATTATTGTGGTTTAAATCTATACAAAAGTAACGTAAGAACGATAAACTTATTTCTCCTACAATTCATCCCTAATTTTCTACAACTCATTCCAGTTCCTTAGGAACGCAGCTTGCTTCTCCCCCATCTTGTAGCCGTATTTAAAACGATACGAGATGAAAAAAATCATAGTTTTAATCGTAATCATAAGTTGGAGTTGCAGCCTTCTCGCACAAACCACCATCAGTGGACAAGTAAAAGAAAAAGGAGGGGATGTCATCATAGGAGCAAATGTGTTTTTGGAGAATAGTTTCGATGGAGCTTCCACAGATTTAGAAGGGAATTTTGAGTTTACGACGACTCAAAGTGGACAAATCAACGTCTTGGTTTCTTATTTGGGCTATAAAGAATATAAGGAATCAATACACATTGCAGGAGCGCAAATGAATTTGCAGATTTTGCTCAAGCCAGAAGCAAGCACACTGCAAGAAGTAACCATTACTGCGGGTTCGTTCGAAGCAGGCGATGAAAAGAAAGCAGTGGTGTTAAACTCGCTTGATATTGCAACAACCGCAGGAGCAAACGCAGATATTTCTGCGGCGATGAATACTTTGCCAGGTACACAGAGTGTTGGCGAAAGTGGGCAACTCTTTGTGCGCGGTGGTGCAGCTTCGGAGACTCGAACGTACATGGATGGACTATTCGTACAAAGTCCTTACAATAGCACCAGTTCCAATCTACCAGCGCGTGGTCGCTTTTCGCCTTTTTTGTTTAAAGGTACAACTTTTAGTACTGGCGGCTATTCCGCAGAGTATGGACAAGCCCTATCCTCTGCCCTGTTGTTGAATACACAAGACTTGGCAACGGAGACAATCAGCAGTATTTCTTTGATGACCGTGGGTGGTGGATTAGCACATACGCAAGCCTGGGAAAATACTTCTTTAGCAGTCGGTTTTGATTACACCAATCTTGCACCTTATAACAATTTGATGCCTACCAATCTCAATTTTGAAAAACCATTTGAAGGGAAAAATGGACAAGTCATTTTCAGACACAAAACGAGCGAAACAGGTTTGTTGAAGGCGTTCGTGAATGTCGCTAACAATCAATTTGCGCTCGAAACGCCAACTCAAATTGATGTGACCAAAAATACTTTGTTGTCCTTAAATAATCACAATTACTTTGGACAGCTTTCTTTTCAAGAAGTCTTGAGTGATCGTTGGAGCGTGTTTGTCGCGAGCGGAATTTCCAAAAATCACGATCAAATTGAGGCAGATTTTGGCTTGGATAGAAAAAATTATGCCATTCAAGGCAAAACGAAATTGACTTATGACTGGAACGATCATATCGTTTTAAAAATGGGCGGGGAGTTTATTCATAGTAATTGGGACGAGCAATTTACTGATCAAAATGCAAGTGTTTTCAGCAGTCGAGTGAAAGAAAATTTCAGCGCAGCTTTTACAGAAGCCGATATTTATTTCACTAGAAAATTAGTCGCCAGAGCAGGCATTCGTGCAGAACATTCTGAATTTTTGGGAGAGAATAATATCGCTCCACGGTTTTCAATTGCTTATCAATTGGGCAAAAATGAACAAGTTTCTCTAGCTGCTGGTCAATTCTACCAAACGCCTGAAAATGAACTCCTTCGCTATCATAATCAAGTCGATTTTGAACGCGCAAATCATTACATTCTAAACTATCAAATTGAAAAGAATCGCCGCACCTTTCGAGCAGAATTGTATTACAAAGACTATGATAATTTAGTCAAATTTGATGCAGAAAAACCTTGGTTGAATAATAACGAAGGTGGTGGCTACGCAAGAGGTTTAGATATTTTTTACCGAGATAAAACAAGCATTCAAAATGGAGATTTTTGGATTTCTTATTCTTACTTAGATACTGAAAGAGACTTTAGAGATTTTCCATACGCAGCGATCCCAAATTTTGCTTCAAAGCATAATGTATCCGCAGTCTACAAGCACTTCATCGCGGACATGAACAGTGTACTAGGCATAACGTATGCTTACGGAAGTCCAAGACCGTATTTCAATCCCAATCACGAAAATTTTCACAGCGATTTCACCAAAGAGTACCATGACTTGAGCGTCAATTGGAGCTATCTAACCAATCTATTTGGACAATTCACCATCCTTCATTTATCCGCAGCCAATATTCTAGGACTTGAAAATACTTTCGGCTACCAATATAGCCAGCAACCCAATGAACTGGGACAATATGATCGTATAGCAATACGCCCAGCGAACAATAGCTTTTTCTTCATCGGCTTGTTCGTCTCAATCGGAAAGCGATTTGAGTTGACGAAGGAGACGATGTGAATTGGAGCTAAGTATCGGACGCTTCCAAAAGCGTCCGATACCTCGAAACTTTGCGCCTTCGCGTGCTAATATTAATAATCTCACGCCCTGCGTGACAAATTCAAAAAAAATGAGAAAGATCACAGTATTCGTATTTGCATTATTCATCACTTCCATTGCCATCGCTCAAAATGCTAACTACACCGCAACGATGGAAAAAGCCATTGACCAATTAGAAAAAGTAGAAGATTTAGCCGAAGTAGCTGCGATTGCCAACACTTTTGAGCGCATTGCTAAAGTCGCTTCTGATGAATGGCTGCCTCAATATTATTTGACTTATGCCAATGTGATGCTGGCGTGGAAAGGCTTACAGGAAAGTGATATTAGTGCTTGCGATCGACATGTGGAAGCGGCTCAAAAAGCTTTGAAAGCGGCGCGGGAAATTGCAGGAGAAAATTCTGAATTGTACGTAATGGAAGCCTATATCTATCAAGCAAGAATCATGCGCAACCCGATGGTGAATGGCGCACGTTTTTCAGGAAGTGTAGATGAGGCTTTAGCAATCGCGAAAAAACTAGACCCCAACAATCCGCGTGCCTACTATTTGCAGGGACAACAATGGTTGAATATGCCCGCTTTTATGGGTGGTGGAAAAGAAAAAGCAATGCCGCAATTTAAAACCGCAGAAGAAAAGTTTAAAATCTTCGAAGCAGCATCTTCCTTACACCCAAATTGGGGCAAGAAAAACAATGAACAAGTCATGGCATATTTGACAAAGTAATCACTCGCATAATGATGGTGACGGTGTGGTTTCCCACCACGCCGTCATTTTTACCAAGAAGATTTGAAGTAACATAAACTCCAATCTTTGCTCTTGTCAACCCATAGCGGCATCGAACCGCTATGAGTTGATCAGGGTTTACTAAGGATAAAAAATGGCTGAAAAGCCATTTTTTATCCCTATTAAATCCTGATGGATTTGGATGGACTCGACGTCCATCCAATTCCAAGACAAGTCGCTCCTGGCAAATATTATTTGGTATTTGTATCATTTGTTATACAGATGCAAACAACTTCAAACAATAACCAAATCACCACTTTTCCTATCTTTACCCTAACATCAGCGGAACAACAAAACATGGGAATATTTAAACTAAAACTTCCTACTTGGGAAAATATTCGACAAGCACTAATTCTATCGATAGGATTTTCGGTTGTGTTCTATTTTATCATTCCCAATGATGATCCGTACTTTTCTTTCTTATCCAATTTTTTCTTGTTCCTCTTTATTTCTACAGGAAATGGTATGATCACAGATGGCATCACCATTTCTTGGCTGGATTTTCCTGTTAAACGACTGTTTTACAATATACTACTAACTACAATTTACACTCCAATTGCAGCATTGATTGCCGTTTTTGTTGCCGCTTTTATTCGCTATGGTCATCTTCCTAAACAAATATTGAGTTTTATAAATATTGGATTTTTTACTGTCGTTTTAATAATCACTTTCCTTATCGGGTTATTTCTTTCGGGACGCTCCTTTCTGCTCAACTGGCGTGCTTCTGAACTCAAAGCTGCTAAATTGCAAGCAGCGCAAACTGCCGCCCAATACGAAAGTCTGCAAAACCAAGTCAATCCACATTTCCTTTTCAATAGTTTGAATGTGCTCTCTTCTTTGGTATATAAAGATCAAGATTTGGCTGCTAAATTTATCAAGCAATTGTCTATTGTCTACCGTTATGTTCTAGAAGTGAAAGATCAAGAAGTGGTGACTTTAGAGACTGAACTGAATGCTTTAGAAGCGTATATTTTTCTAATTAAAATTCGTTTTGCGGAAGGCTTGCAAATTGAAAATCAACTTTCCAAAACGGAGCAAAAAATTGTGCCGTTGAGTCTGCAAATGCTTTTAGAAAATGCTGTCAAACACAATAGTGTTCATGCCGATCAGCCATTGAAAGTTGAGTTGTATGAGGAAAAGAATTTCATTGTTGTAAAGAATAATTTGCAGCGAAAAAGCAATGTGCAGGAATCAACAGGCATAGGTCTGGAGAATATTAAGAAGCGTTATCGGTATTTGACTGATGAAGGAGTAATTGTCGAAGAAATGAGTGATTTTTTTGTGGTGAAATTGCCAATTCTAAACCTTAAACCGTCCATAACTCACTGAATAGCAGTTATATTCTTTCATTTAATCATGCTCTTATTCACTCATTATATTCATGAAAATCATACTAATCGAAGACGAACAACTCGCCCTAGAGCATTTAGAAATGCTAGTCAAACGCTATGATTCAAGTGTAGAAATCGTAGCGCAATTATCTTCTGTGCAAAGTGCCATTGATTGGTTTAGCACTAATCCAAGCCCAGATTTAGCCTTTTTTGACATTCAATTGGCAGATGGTTCGAGCTTTGAAATCTTAGATCAAATCGCAGTGCAATGTCCCATTATCTTTGCGACCGCTTATCAAGAATATACACTTAAAGCCTTTAAAGTCAATGGAATAGATTATATTCTAAAGCCTTATGACTACGAAGAAATTGAAAAGGCCCTTAATAAGTATAAGCAGCTCCGAAGCAATTTTGCTCAACAACCCAGCAATCAACTGGACAATATCCGCATAGCATTACAATCCCTTCAAAAAGATTATAAGAAACGCTTCCTCGTCAAATCAGGTTCACAACTCCTTTCTATCCAAACTTCCGAAATCAGCTACTTCTTCCACGAAAACAAAATCGTTTGGCTCAAGACTTTATCCAATAAAAAATACGCTGTTGACTACATCCTTGACCAATTAGAACAACTCCTCGATCCTAAGCAATTTTTCCGCATCAATCGCAAGTACTTCATCGCCTATGATAGCATCCAAAAAGTCATTAATTATTCCAATAGTCGTCTGAAATTACAGCTAGTGGGAGCAAGTGGAGAGGAAGAAATTATAGTAAGTCGAGAACGGGTTAAGGATTTTAAAACTTGGTTGGATTAGTTCATCTATTTTTAGTAGCTTCGATCATCAAAACATACATCCATGAAAAAGATCAGTCTTCTAGCTATTGCGATATTGCTATTCAGTAGCCACGATATGTTCCTCAAGCAAAGTAGCCATTTTCTTGCACCGAACACTGATGCGACGATACAATTGTTCAATGGTACTTTTGCTGAAAGTGACAATATCATCACGCGTGATCGTATGATTGACGCAAGTTTGGTCGGCAAAGGGAAACGCATTCCAATAGATACCAGCCAATGGACGGACGAAGGGAAAACGACAGTCTTGAAGTTCACAACGGGAGAAGCAGGGACTTGGGTCGCTGGAGTTTCTACTCGAGCGCGAAATATTGAAATGGATAGTGAAGCCTTCAATCGTTATTTGGAGCACGATGGCGTATTGGATATGCTAACTTGGCGTAAGGAAAACGATGCAATGGGAGAAGCGGCGGTAGAAAAATATTCTAAGCACGTTAAGACCATTTTTCAAGTAGGGGAGGAGCGAACGGAAGACTGGAAAACAGAATTGGGTTATCCAATTGAGTTCATTCCATTGAGTAATCCCTATGACCTAAACATTGGTGACGAGTTGCCTGTAAGGCTACTTTTTCAAGGAGCACCACTTGTCAATCAATTGGTCTATGCAGGTTCTGATGCAGCACACGACCATAGCCATAACCACGATCATGCTGATGGTGAAGATCACGATCATACGCACGGAACAACTCAGTTGCGCACCGACGAAAATGGTGAATTGAGCATGAAGGTTGATGCCGCAGGAGAGTGGTACTTGCGCACAATCAATTTAGTGCTTTCCGAAGAAGAAGGATTGACGCACGAGTCTAATTGGGCAACTTTGACTTTTGAAGTGAAAGAAAATGGAAAAGAAGTAAAGGAGAAGCAAATTGCTGATAATCAATTTAATGGAATGCCATCTTATGTGTACTGGATTGGTGGTTTATTGATGTTTTTGGTGTTGTTTTTAATTTTTAGGAAGAAGAGCTAATCAGAAAAAAAATGACGGTTTGGTGTAAGGCAAACCGTCGTTTTATTCTTACTCCAAACTCGTATCATAAACCTTCACGTCTGTCCAAAGGCTAGAATTATTTGCTACAAATGCTTGATGAATTTCGTGTGGCTGATAGGCATCATGTCCTGCTTGGTCAGCGAAGTGAACGATGATAGAATAATCAAAAGAATGATCGACAACTTCTCGTCTTGCTGAATCGGCAGGTTTTCCTAAATAGAAATGCTTCACGGTTTCTATTTCAGAGAGCGATTGCAGTCCTTCCTGAAATTGCTGGTGCTCCGCGTCGGTCATATTGTCTTTCATCCAAAAGAAAACGGTATGGATAAATTTTTCGTCTTGCTGCATAGTAGATTGTGCCTGAGTCAGTAAATTTTGAGTAGAATCCAATTGGCTTTTTAAGCCAGAAATTTGATTCTCAAAGGGAGTTACATCTTGGCAAGCTGTCAAAGAAAGAGCAATTGCCAAGCAAAGGAAAAGAGTTTGTTTTAGCATAATAGTAGGCTTTATTGATGAAGCAAAAATAGAAAATCCATTTTTAGGTGTATGTATTTAGAGCAGAATTAAAAATCAATATTCTTCTGAAAAGTCAGTATTTTTTCCTCCAAATCCAAAGCAACCAACCACCCTTGCTCAGGACGAATATCTTTATAAACACAACCGCCATCAATATTAATAACTGGCAACTGAGCAACTTTTTCTAGTTGTGCCTCCATTGCTGCTCTATTGATAGGTGTATGCCCGTGAACAATAATATCTTCGCCTAACCAAGTATAATTAATACTGCGATACCAACCACGCATCCACAGCATATTTTCTTTATCGGAAAGTGGATTAGGATACGTAAAATTGAAGCCTGCGTGCACGAGATAATAGCCTTCTATTTTTTGGTAAGATTGTAAATCATCCAAAAAATAAATATGATCGTCAGGAATGTCTTTCTCTATTTTGAAGTAGCTTTTCAGGGTTTCTTCTCCTCCATTTCTGATCCAAATGTTGGCATGGCGATCATTTCCAGACATGGTATCCAACATCATCTGCTCATGATTGCCGCGTAAGCACTGAATCTTATAATTCTCTTTCTGTAATTCTAAAATGTGGCCAATAACACCTTTGCTATCTGGTCCGCGATCAATGTAATCGCCAAGTAGATAAAGTTCATCGGTTGGTTTTAAATCAATTTTTTCGAGCAATGCTTGAAAAGTATTCAAGCAGCCGTGAATATCTGAGATTGCGTATTTTGCCATATTGAATTAACAGCTAGAAAGGAGGAAGAAGTTCAAAATTTGAGGCATTTTTGTTGCCTAATTTTTTGCAAAAGGAACTCTTCTCGAACTCAAGCTGTTGGAGCTTGGGCAAATGAAAAACGAATCACCTAATCTTAATGAAAATGCGCGATTTTTGGCAGAGCATCACTCATGCACTTAAAGGAAAAGAACAAAACTACACTACAGGTAGCATCAATCGCGCCATCCTTTTGCTTTCCATTCCGATGATGATTGAAATGATGGGCGAAGGTTTGTTTGCCGTCATTGATGCCTATTTTCTAGGAAAAGTGAGCAATGCCGCTGCTACCACCGCAGGTATAGTCGAAGTAGTTGCAACACTTATTTATAGCCTAGGCATCGGAATTAGTATTGCTGCAACGGCTGTGATTGCTCGGCGGATTGGAGAAAATAAACCTGAAGAAGCGGCAAAAGCAACAGTACAAGCTATTTTGCTAAGTATTGGTATTTCGGTGGTCATTGGAGCAACAGGCATTATTTTTGCAGAAGATATTTTACGCTTGATGAAAGCCGAAGAAGAAGTCATTGCTGTTGGAACGAATTATACTCGAATTTTGCTTGGCACGAATGTGGTCATCATGTTACTTTTCGTACTCAATGGTGTTTTCCGAGGCGCAGGCGATGCCTTTATGGCGATGATTTCGCTTTGGGTCGCCAATCTCATCAACATTGCGCTTGATCCTCTATTTATTTTCGGAATTGGTCCTTTTCCTGAATTGGGCGCAACGGGCGCGGCAGTAGCGACTTCCATCGGGCGAGGAGTTGGCGTAGCGTTTCAGTTATACATTCTTTTCAAAGGTTCGAGAGTCATCAAATTGGCTTGGCGGCATTTCCAGTTGATTCCTGAAATCCTCAAAAAACTCATCAATGTAGCGTCTACTGGTTCTTTGCAATTCTTCATTGCTTCCGCCAGTTGGATTTTCTTAGCACGCTTGGTTGCAGAATTTGGAACGGATGTCTATGCTGGTTATTTCTTTGCCATTCGTTTGATTCTATTTGCCATTCTGCCTGCTTGGGGAATGGCAAATGCAGGCGCAACTTTGGTAGGTCAAAATTTGGGTGCAAAAAATCCAGAGCGTGCCGCCAAATCTGCTTGGCGTACTTCTTTTTACAATATGGCGTTCATGCTAATTGTTGGTATCATTTGCGCGAGTTTTGCGCGTCCTTTGCTAGAAATATTCACAACCTCAGAAGTAGCAATTGAGACAGGCGTACTAACCATTCGCATTATTTGTATCGGGTATCTATTTTTCGGCATTGGAATGGTTTTAGGACAAGCCTTTGGTGGTGCAGGCGATACGCGAACACCAACGCTTGTTAACTTTATCGCTTTTTGGATACTTGAAATTCCGTTGGCTTATTTCTTAACCAAGACACTAGGAATGGGTGTTGGTGGTGTGCTTTGGGCAATTGCAATTAGCGAAACTGTTCTAGCGATTATTTTGGTGATTTTATTTAAAAAAGGGAAGTGGAAAACGGTGGAAGTTTGATTTGTTTTCAGTGAAGTACGTATTTTTAGAATTCGCGGAGTCGCGTTCAAAAAATCTTTAATCCCGATAGCTATACGACTTTTGCGTTGCCCTCGAAAAGAGCAAAGTTCATTGAAAGCGGAAAAAATTATTAAATTTGATAAATCATCGAGTAAATTCGATTAAAACTAAAGGTTTACAATCCATTAGGATTTTGTTATACTAAAACGGGTTAAAAATTAAACAAAGAGATAAGGCAAAAAATGTTTTACTTAGCTGGAATAAATGATACAAATAGAATTTACTAGACCAGAGCA
>JBCDFY010000097.1:0-25484 GCA_039176995.1 Bacteroidota bacterium | reverse complement strand
CTTTTGAGGAGGCAGATTTCAATCTCAATGAAAATAAAAAAAGCATGCTACATTGTTTAAGAGATGCAAATTACTTAATTAGCGTGGCATATAATTTTGACTTAAACAATCCTCCGAAACTAGACAGAACTATCTTTTCTATGCGTAAACATCAACGTTGATTTGGCAAATAATATATTCAATCAGGACTTTCAAGATTTTTTAGCTGCTTTCGATGAAAACGGAGTAGAATACGTTTTGATTGGTGGTTATTCAGTAATTCTTCACGGATACAGGAGGACAACTGGTGATCTAGATGTGTGGGTTAATCGAACGGTAGAAAATTATCAAAAAATTGTCCAGTCATTTAGAGACTTTGGAATGCCTGTATTCGATATGACAGAAGAGAAGTTCTTGAGTTATCCAGAAGTAGATGTATTTTCATTTGGTGTCTCGCCTGTCAGAATCGATTTAATGACTCATGCGAAAGGATTAGATTTTGAGGTAGCCTACTCAAACTCATCAATTGTTGAAATAGAGGGATTGAGTGTGAGATTAATTGATTTTGATGATCTTATCAAACTCAAATCCGCCTCTAATCGAGCAAAAGATCAGAATGATATAGAGCATTTGAATAGGAATAAAGCATAAATAGCATTTATTTTGCAACTGAAATCAAATTAAGTTAAACATAGACCATCGAAGTCTATCAAAAGTTATTATGAAAGCCTTACCAAACACTAAAATTTACCGCAATTTGCAGCCCGCGAGCTTGGTAGAAAAAACGCTTGTCAGAGGACAAGGAAAACTAAGTAGCAGTGGCGCATTGGTAGTCAACACTGGAAAATTCACAGGACGTTCGCCTAAGGATCGTTATGTGGTGAAGGATAGCTTGACTGAAGAATTGGTAGATTGGGGAGACATCAACATTCCAATCGATCCCGTTTGCTACGATCAATTGCACGATAAAATGATGCAGCACATGGAATCTTTAGAAGAAGTCTATGTGCGCGAAGTTGCCGCTTGCGCGAGTCCTAAATACCGTTTGAATGTTCGTTTCTATACGGAGTTTCCTTGGCAGAATTTATTTATTTACAATATGTTCTTGCGCTTGAACGAAAAGGAACTCGCCAATTTTGAAGCAGATTGGGAAGTCTATGCTTTTCCAAGCGTAGAAGCTGATCCTAAAATGGATTTGACACGCCAAGAGAACTTTTCGATCATCAATTTCAAGGAAAAAAAGATCATCATTGGTGGCACGGCGTACACAGGAGAAATGAAAAAAGGTATCTTTTCTGCCTTGAATTTCATTTTGCCAACTGCTTACAATGTACTGCCCATGCACTGTTCTGCTAATGTAGGTGCAAAAGGAGATACCGCCCTCTTTTTTGGATTGTCTGGCACAGGAAAAACGACGCTTTCCAATGATCCAGATCGTCGCTTGATCGGAGATGATGAACACGGTTGGTCAAAAGAAAGTGTCTTCAATTTTGAAGGCGGTTGCTACGCCAAAACGATCAATCTTTCTGCTACGCGCGAACCTCAAATCTATAACGCCATCAAGTTCGGAGCGATGCTCGAAAATATTGGCTTCGAATCAGATGAATGTACGCCTGATTATACCGATAGTTCGATTACGCAGAACACCCGCGTGAGTTATCCTATCTATCACATTGATAACATCATGTACAATTCAAGGGGAGATTTACCCGAAAATATCTTCTTTTTGACTTGTGATGCTTTTGGGGTGTTGCCTCCGATTTCTAAGTTGACGCCCGAGCAAGCAATGTATCATTTCATGAGTGGCTATACGGCGAAAATTGCAGGAACAGAAGAAGGCATCACTGAACCTCAAGTGACTTTTTCAGCTTGTTTTGGTGCCCCTTTCTTGCCATTGCATCCAGCAAAATATGCAGAATTGCTAGGAGAAAAACTGGAACAAAGTAAGGAGAACGATAATCCGATTAATGTTTGGTTGATCAACACGGGTTGGTCAGGTGGAGGCTTTGGAGAAGGTGCGCGCATTCACTTGCCGTTCACCAGAGCAATGATTAAAGCGGCGTTGACCGGCGCATTGAATAAAGTGGAATATCGAAAAGATGCAACTTTTGGTTTGTCTGTTCCAACGAAATGTCCAGATGTGCCGAACGCAATTTTGAATCCAAGAGATACTTGGAGAAATGAAGAAGAATATGATAAAGCAGCAGCAGCTTTGGCGAAGCGTTTTGAGGATAATTTTAAACATTATGTCGACCAAACAAGTGAGGCGATAGCAAGTGCTGGCCCTGTGGTATTGATTTAGCACACGCGAGGATTTTTATACGCACGCAAATGCGCAAAGATTTATTACTGGATAACGTCCCGTTATCCAGTAATTTTTCACCTTTAGAGTTTTCTTTCTAGTCCATTAGCCAATACCGCTTCCCATCCAAGGTTCGATTAAGCAATTGCCTCCCAAACATCAATCTGCGCAAAGTTGCAGGGTCGTTGAAGCTGTGGTGTTGATTGAGAATATCGTTCACTTCTTTTTCGGTATAGTTTTTTCCTGACTCGAATTGCTCGGCTAGAAATTCAAGCATCAAGTGTTGCTTATTCTTTTGTCGCTTGCCAGGAAATTCAGTGAATTTTCCGTTTTGGTCTTGGTAGCCTGCCAGAGGTGTGTATTTTGCTGTCATCAGTTGTTATTTTCCTAGTTGATAAATTGTATTTCGATTCCCCAAATTTTATCATTAATATTTCCAATGTCAAGCAAAGGAATTCTATCCTGTCCTGATGGATTTTTTTCGCTCATAATAAATAATCACAACAGGTTTGAACGAACCGTTTTTATTTTGACTCCTAATTTTAAGCTATATAAATTTTGACTAAATGGTTCTCGAAGTCCTCCATTTCCATCATTACTTTTTGATGTTCTAAAATGATTGATCAAGGTTTCTAAATCAACTTAGCTTGTTTCAATTTCCGATTTTTCCGCCAAAGTAAAAAGCGCGCAACAAAGCCTGGAATATTGTAACCATGTTTGTGCAAATACATTGAGCCTTCCTCAAAAATTGCTGGAAAGCCTTTAATCCCGTGTCCTTCTAAAAGCCGATTGTAGAAATTGAATAATCCAGTAATACAAATGACATCTTCTATGGTTTGTTCTGACCAACCTACTTTTTTGATGCGATTCACATCTTGTTCCTGTATTTTCACAGGACTGAGTGTTAGCTTTTTACTCAGTTTTAGAATGGGTTTCATCCGATCCGCTACTGGAGCAGTATCTATGTTCTCTAACAGTGCTGCTACAAGTTCAGGAGCAACACCAAATCGCTCTGCCACCGCTGTATGTATGCCTGCACAATAATTGCAGGCATTTGTCGCAGAAACAAAAGCGGCAATCAGTTCCCGCTCTGCGACGGTTAACTCGGACTTACCCCGCAGGAGTTTGTGCGTAAAAACGTTGAGGCTGCTGAATCGTTTTGGACTGCGAAAAAGAATATCCGTGATGTCCGATTCGCTGTGCAAATAGGAGAGAAATGCCATAATGGATTTAAGTTTCGTGTGTGAGAAAACCTAAATTTACAAAACTGGGAAATTTATAAAGCATAAAACCCTAGTTTGTGAGCATTTATCAATGCGTAAATGTGCTTGCAGTATAGTATCTTTTTCCTATTAGTAATTCCAATTGTCTCTTATTCCTCCTAATTTTTCCAATATTAGGATAGGAGTTTTATTAGAAATCAAGTTGCTTAAGCGAAAAGCGTTCTTTTACAGCTCAAGAGCGCATCGAGCGCTATGAACTGTGAGAAAAATTCTTTTTCTTTTCCATTAGCCTACGTAAAACCAGTCATACATCATCTTGCAACTTCACAATCTTGCTCCCACCTTTGCATGATGATGAACTCTTCTAATTTAAAAGTAGATCGTAATTTCTTGCTAGGCGCGATGTGGATTTTTCTAGGCGCCATTCTATTTTCCACCAAGGCAATTATTGTCAAACTGGCATATCGGCATGGCATTGATAGTATCTCTTTACTAGCATTGAGGATGCTATTTTCCTTACCATTTTTTGTCATCATCGGCTTAATCAGTAGAAAAAAATGGACTGCTTCTGACTTAAAAAGGAAAGATTACTTAGTTGTTCTTGCTGCAGGAATCTTGGGCTATTACGCAGCTAGTTTCTTTGACTTTTTGGGACTAAAGTATGTCACCGCAGGCATTGAACGCTTGGTGCTCTATGTCTATCCAACTTTGGTCTTGCTGATTAGTGCAGTATTTATGAAGCAACGAATCAGAACCATCCAGATTGTTGCTTTATTGATGACCTACGTAGGCGTGGCAATTGCGTTTTTGGATAAAGCCGCTTTTGCAGGAAGCTCCAACTTTTGGCTAGGCGTTGGATTAGTTTTTTTGGCTGCACTTACCTATGCCGTTTATATTGCGTTGGGAGGAAAATACATTCCTAGATTAGGCACTTTGCGTTATACGGTTTGGACAATGACTGCGGCTTGCTTATTCGTACTCGCTCACCACTACGCTCACCATCGTTTACAACTGTTCCATTTTTCTCCTGAAATCTATAGTTTGTCACTCCTTATGGCAGCTTTTGCTACGGTCATTCCAGCTTTTATGATTTCAGAAGGAATTCGATTGGTTGGTTCAAGCAATGCCGCTATCATTGGAAGCGTCGGTCCGATTTCTACGATTATTTTAGCGTATTTCTTTTTAGGAGAAGCCTTCGGCTATTTTCAATTGATCGGAACCATAGTGGTGATTGTAGGAGTGCTATGGCTTTCGTTAAGTAAAAAGAGAGAAAATTGAGTACTGCTCGACAACAGATCAAAGTAATTTTTCAGTAGGGTTAAAAGGTAAATTTCAGTAGAGTACACAAATTAGAGTTGTGAGCTTTCGTTTCCAGAACTCGCACAAAGTCTTATGGGCGAAAAGCATCGAAATTCATCAAACTTCGATGCTTTTCGCACTCAGAAACCTCTCGGAGCATTCAAAAAATTCTCCTCTAGAGATTTTTTGAATGCAATTTCACGAATTCTCAAAAATGCGTGCCCTTCTGAAAAATAAATCATCAATATTTCACTTCTGCGAACTCTGCGCGCAATGATCTAGCGAACCTGCCCATTCCCTCGCACCACCCATTTATAACTCGTCAACGCTCTCAAAGCCATTGGTCCACGCGCGTGTAATTTCTGCGTGCTAATTCCAATTTCTGCCCCCAAACCAAATTGTCCACCATCTGTAAATGCTGTCGAGGCATTGGCGTAAACGACCGCTGCATCCACGTTTTTCAAATACGTATCTACAATTTCTGCATCTTCTGCAACAATCGTCTCGCTGTGTTGAGAACTGTATTTAGCAATGTGATTCAAAGCCTCATTCAAATCTTGGACTGTTTTAATCGACATTTTCATAGAAAGAAATTCGATACCAAAATCCTCGGACTCAGCGAGTTGCAGCAGCTCAATTGGGTAATGATATTTTAATACTTCAAACGCAGTTTCATCCGCAAAAATCTCACATTGATGTACTTGACCAAGCTCCTCAACGATGTAAGGCAGCTCCCCTACTCTATCTTGATGAACAAGCAAGGTATCCAGAGCATTGCAAACACTCACTCGGCGCGATTTGGCATTCACAACAATAGCCTTAGCTTTTTCCAAATCTCCACTTTTATCAAAATAAGTATGTACGATACCTGCACCTGTTTCTATTACTGACACTTTAGCATTTTCGCGCACAAAATTAATGAGTCCCTGTCCACCACGCGGAATGATAATGTCAATATATTGATTAGCATTCAAAATGGCAGGCAGTGCTGCTCGCTCGCTTGGTGTCAAATAGCACGCTTCTTTCAAATCATATTTTTCAAGAGCTTGATGAATCAATTTAATAATGGCAAGATTAGAAAAGTGGGCATCGCGACTACCTTTTAGTACACTTGCATTACCAGATTTTAGCGTCAAAGCAAAAACATCAAAAGTCACATTAGGACGCGATTCATAGACAATTCCAATCACACCCAAAGGCACACTCACCCGAAAGAGTTGCAAACCATTCGGTAAAGTTCGTTCTTCCAATTTTTGATGGAGCGGCGAAGGTAATTCTGCTACTTTTCTAAGATCATTGGCGATGCTTTCCAAACGTTCTTCATTCAGCAGCAAGCGATCGTACTTGGGATTTTTTTTATCCATGCGATCCAAATCCTTTTGGTTTTCTTCAAGAATAAATACCTGATTTTCAATGGTTAACTTCGCTAAATGATAAAGAATGCCCTTAATATTTTGATCGCTCAGCTGAATGAGTTTTCGGCTCGCATTTTTTACTTTTTCTAGCTGCTCTACGATTTCTTCTTCAATGGAAATGCTTTTTACTTGCATAGCTTTTTAATTGGAATAAAAATTCAATTGTTCCAGTACAAAGATATTGTAAATTGCTTGCGATTACACCTAAATCTAAAGGAGTAATCCGAAGTCTAAAATCTGTAATTAAATTGACACATTACCTATGAAACAACACCTCGCTCATGTCGCCATTGTCATAAAAGATTATGATGAAGCAATTCAATTTTTCACGCAAAAACTACATTTTGGCCTAATAGAAGATACCCAACTGAGCGAAGTCAAACGTTGGGTGCTCGTTCGACCGAAAGGAGGAGAATGCTGCTTACTTTTGGCAAAAGCTGCAAATGAAAGACAGACAAATAGCATTGGTAATCAGACAGGTGGTCGTGTATTTCTTTTTCTCTACACGGATAATTTTGAACACGATTACAACAACCTGATAACCAACAAAATAAAAATAATACGCCCACCAAAAACGGAAGCATACGGAACGGTTTGCGTCTTTGAAGATATTTGTGGAAATTGGTGGGATTTGATTGAGCCAAGTTGAAAAGTTGAAGCAACTAGGCTGGAATTAGTTGCTTCAATTCAACTTTATGATTTATGCTGCTTTCGGCTTACGCTTTCTACGCGTCTTAAACAATTCTACCACTTCTTTTTCTTTCAAGAAACCAAACTCAGGAAAAGTCGCCGCAACAAATTTCTTGATGTCTTGGTAATCTTTTCCACGCTTATCTGTGAATTTTTTCAATAGTTTTTTGACATACTTCATAGACAATTGCTTCAGGTCCTGGTTAAACTGTTGGTTCGCAAAAATCTTCATATAAACAGGAAAGATTTTCGTGATCTCGAAGTATTCAGGATAGTCTTTCTCTTCTAAGTTGCTGATAAAGCGATTAAAATAATTGAAAATCGCTCTTCTTACTGCTTCGTTTTCCTTAGAACGGCCTTGATGTTTGCTATCGAATACACGCACTTCTTCTTGCACCTCATCATTTATGTAGCCACGCCCATGTACAACATCCATCAATTTGTAATAGTCTGTCAAGGTATCATTGACGGTCTTATCCAAAATCGCAGAAATCTTAAATTCTGCACTGGCATCCAACTCTACATCATTACCATTTTGCAACTTGAGAAGCAGCGATAAATACTTATCCTCAAAAGCGTCTTTTGTCTCTCTTACTTTGTTGAAAACTCGCTTGACCTCTTTGAAATTATCGCCTTCCAAATCGAAGAAACTCGCGAACAAAGTCATAATCTCCATGTGCTCATCCGTACCTTGAAATTCTTCTTTCTTCACGAAGTTCATTAGTGGCTCAACCAAGCTAGAATTATCCAGTTTGTTCTGAATGCGATAGATCAAAAAATTGCGGACGCTTGGGAACATCACCTTCAGCTCAGAGATGTTCTCTGGAAAAGCAGTGGTGTAAAAATTATCCGTTTTGAATTGTCTTTTGTAGCGATTATACAAGATGGTTCGCTCTTTCAATACGCGAAAGCGATCCAATTTTTGACCTTTTAAATAATTACGAATGCGCTTATTTTGAATGTCATTAATCAAATTCGTAATCCAAATATCACTACTCAACGCAAATCCAACTTGAATGGACTGTCCAATGCGTTGCTTTAAAATATCGAAATTCGGAGAATCACAAATGGCCATTAAGACATCCATGAAATGCTCCTGTGGCAATAAATATTTGTAGTTATCATTAATTGTACCTCTCAATACGGAATAGCCCAATGCTTTTGGTAAAAACAGACCTTCAAATGCTTCGTGTAGCAATACCTTTTCCAAATGAATCAATTGCAAAGGATTCTTCGCTGCCACTTCTTCGTGAATTGCCGCAATTTTAGGTTCAAAGAGTTCTTTCAGGCGTTTATAATCCTCTTCATCTTCCTCCTCCAAATATTTCGCCAACTCTTCTGCTGCTTGTATTTCCTGCGCAATTCCCTCCAATCGCTCGACATAAACACTGTCTAATTCTTTTAACATGGTTTTACTTTTTCGCTTATGAAAATGAAAACCTGATAATGCAACAAGAGACATTATCAGGTTTCCTTTTAATATTTCGTAATGTGATTAGCTCTCTTGGGATTCACAAATTTAGGTTTTCTTGGTCAAAAAAACAATGCCTACTCAAAAAACTAAGTAGGCATCAGAGTGTAAAAGTAGTTTAAGTGCTATTCTATTGATAGAATAACCTTATTTTTCTTCTTCCGCAACAGCTACCTCTTCGGCCACCTCTTTTGCTTCTTCTTGAGCAGGTTTTTCCTCTGCTGCTGGAGCTTCAGCTTCCTCTGCCGCTGAGGCAGCCTCTTCCGTTGCTTCTCCTGTGATGTCTTCTAACGAATGCTCATTAATCTCCGCTAAAGTTTTACCTTCATTTGGATCAGCTTCTTTATCACCCATCAATTCTTTAGCCGCTTCCTCTGTATTCGCAACTGCGCTCACATTGGCGTAAGTTCCATCCAATCCTGCAATTTTAGCATTGAAGTCATCAATTTCTTTCTTACTTTGCTCAAAACGTGCGGCAACTCGCTCTTCCTTCGCTTCAATCCAAGCATTTAACTTCTCTTGAGCTTGCTCTTCGGTTAGTGCACCTTTTTTCACACCTTGCATCAAGTGCTTCTTGTATAACACACCTTTGAATCGCAAAATCGCTCTCGCAGTTTCAGTAGGTTGTGCACCTTTCATTAACCAATCGTATGCCTTATCTCTATCTAATTCAATAGTTGCAGGCTTCGTCATTGGATTGTAGATCCCAATCCTCTCGATGAATTTTCCATCTCTAGGAGCCCTTGAATCCGCAATCACAATATGATAAAACGGACGCTTTTTTCTCCCTTTTCGCTGTAATCTAATCTTTACTGGCATTAAATTTTCTTATTTTTTTATTAGTTATTGCCCCATTTCCCTTGCAAGCAAGCTATGGGATTTCCAGCAAGGCGCAAATTTATAACCTTTTATTGGATATTGCCATTTTTATTTGAAAAATATTCAGTGAGGCACATATTTTGTAAAAGTCGTGTCCAAAAAATCTATTAGGGAGGATTTTCTAGGTACTCCAATAGGTTCTTGAGAGCGAAGAGCATCAAAAGTCATTGATTTTCTGATGCTTCTCGTCTTTAAACCGTCTAGCAGAAGGTGAGCTTGTTTGGAAATTAATAATCTGTCTCCAAATGGCTCTTTTTTCCTCATTCCGCGTTGAAAAAGTGTTTACTTATCCAAATAAACTCACATTTTTCGCCTTGACTGAGAAAAAAATAGCTCATTTTCGACTAAAAGATCAAAATCCAAACAAGCTCAGTCTTTTCCCTTCAATCTTTATACTCTGATGAGAAAATCTTTGACTTTCTCACTCAATCATTCTCTCACTATCTTACTCCTTTATATTTTTGCAGAAAAAAATTATGGCATACGAAATATTGAACATCACCCACGAAGAAGGAATCGCTATTGTGACCATCACGAGAGAAAAAGCCCTCAATGCGCTCAACGCACTAACCTTCTCCGAACTGAAACATTTTTTTTTAGAAGAAGTCCCCAAGAAAGAAGAATTAACGGGCATTATCATCACGGGTGCAGGTGAAAAAGCCTTTGTAGCAGGTGCAGATATCAAAGAATTTGATGGTTTAACGGCTGACAAAGCAGCAGAACTTTCAGCTAGAGGGCAAGATATTTTCTTTTTAATTGAACAATGTCCTAAACCAGTTGTCGCAGTAGTGAACGGCTTTGCTCTAGGCGGCGGTTGCGAGTTAGCGATGGCTTGTCATATGCGAATTGCCACAGAAAACGCAAAGTTTGGACAACCCGAAGTCAATCTAGGTATCATTCCTGGTTATGGCGGCACGCAGCGTTTGGTACAATATATCGGAAAAGGAAAAGCACTAGAATTGATGCTCACTGCCGATATGATAGATGCCTCAACTGCTCATCAATTGGGTTTGCTCAACTATGTATTATCCAGCAAGACAGAAGCTATTGAAAAGGCGAAAAAATTACTTCAGAAAATAGCAACTAAAGGACCAGTTGCTGTTGCAAAAGTTATTGAGGCTGTAAATGCTTATTTTGAGCACAATATAGATGGCTTCGAAAGAGAAGTAGAAAAGTTTGGGCAAACCGCTGGTACAGAAGACTTTGCAGAAGGAGCAGCTGCTTTTGTAGAAAAGCGCAAACCCAATTTTAAAGGAAAGTAATGTTGAATTCGTTGTTAGAAGATAGAGCATTTCGCCGTCAGACCGTCTTCAATTGTCAAATGATTGAAGCATTACTCTTAATAAAAAATTTGAGCTTCGAGTTTGAGATAATAAAGTCAAATAACTAGCAAATCATATTGAACAAAAAATAATGAAAGAGCCCTCCGATGAACTGGAAAGATTAGCAGAATTGCTCGCTTTGGAAAAGAAGGCAGATTACGAGCAATTCAAAGAAATGATGAAGGCACTTTCCTTAGAAGAGAGAGTGGCTAAGGGCTACTGTTGGTATCAAGTTAACATTGTTCGCAAAGGTTATACGGTCGGAGATCGCGCATACTTAATCGTGGAAAGAATTTCTAATAAAGAATTGAATCATCATTTTCGATCAGGGAATATCGTTACTTTTTTCACCAAACGTTCGCGTATTCACTATCCCGAGCGCATGGGAACGATAGATTATGTTCACAAGCATAAAATGCGCATCATCCTGAATACCAAAGACTTACCAAATTGGGTTCAGTTCGATAATTTTGGAGTAGAGATGGCTTTTGACGCCAGAACCTACGAAGAAATGGAAAAAGCCCTAAAGAAAGTCACCAAAGCTAGCAGTAATCGTCTAGCAGAATTGAGAGATATTCTTTTGGGCTATCGCAAGGCACAAGCCCTTCCTCCCCCACCCGATTTGGCGCTGCCTCAGCTTAATGCTTCTCAAGTTGCCGCTGTCCAACAGATCATTGCAACCAAAGATATATCTATCGTCCATGGACCACCAGGTACTGGAAAGACGACTACTTTAGTTCACGCCATCAAGGAATTGTGCAAAACCGAAAGCACTATACTCGTCACCGCGCCCAGCAATGCTGCTGTAGATTTGCTGACGGAGCGCATCGCTGCACTAGAGCTGAATGTATTACGTATTGGCAATATTTCCAGAGTAGATGAAAGTATATTACAGCATACCTTGGAAGTGCGGATTTCTAACCATATCGAAAATCGGAACATCAAGAAAATTCGTTTGGAAGCAGTGGAATTGCGCCGTAAGGCTTGGCGAATTCGGAGGCGCTATGGTAGAAAAGAACGAACCGAGCGAAAGCAATACCTCGAAGAAGCCAAGGAGCTTTCCAGTTGGGCAAAACATTTAGAAGATCAATTACTCGACCGCATTATCAGCAGTGCGCAAGTCATTACTTGTACTTTAGTGGGTTCTGCTCATCCCTTTCTAGCGCAGCATAAATTCAGAACTATCGTCATAGATGAAGCTGCACAAGCCTTGGAAACCGCGACTTGGATTCCCATCAGTCGTGCCTCCAAAGTAATTCTAGCAGGTGACCCTTTCCAATTGCCACCTACTATCAAATCTATAGAAGCTAAGAAGAGAGGTTTTGATGTTACGCTCATCGAAAAAGCTATTCAACGCACTAATAATATCAGCTTCCTTGATGTGCAATATCGCATGAACGAAAAAATCATGCAATTCTCTAATCAAAACTTCTACAAAGGCACTTTAAAAGCGGATGATACGGTAAAACATCATACGCTAAAAGGTGACGACTTACCGCTAGAGTTTATAGATACGGCAGGTTGTGGTTTTGATGAGAAAATGAATGAGGAATATAAGAGCCGTTACAATCCTGATGAGTTTCAGATTTTATGCGAACATCTATATCAGTTAGCTGAAAAACTGCCCGAAAATCCAGATATTTCCATTGGAATTATTTCTCCTTATCGCCAGCAGGTTATCCACATGGAAGATACCATTGCCGAAGATAGTTTGTTGCAAGAAATTCCGCTCACCGTCAACACAATTGATGGTTTTCAAGGTCAGGAAAAGGATGTGATCTATATCTCCTTGGTGCGCTCTAACAACAAAAGTGAAATTGGTTTCCTAAATGACTATCGTAGAATGAATGTGGCGATGACTAGAGCGAGAAAAAAACTAATTATCGTAGGAGATAGCGCAACTATTGGCGGTGATGAATTTTATAAGCGTTTCTTAGATTATTGTGACCAAATTGGAGGCTATCGAACGGCTTGGGAATTTATGAGTTAAATCTGAAGTAGAGTTCGACAGTTTGTATCAATCAGATTTTACTTAACAGCTAATTCATTGATGATCAGAAATCTGCACCCTATTCAAACACTACGTGAATCACTTTTTTGAATGTTCCATATTAAAATGTAAAGCACCTCTCTGTTGCACAAGCAATCTACACTATTTTTCGCACAAAGAACTAACCAGCAACTTTTGTCCGGGTAGCCTCAAAACTTATACTTCACCTGCGCACTCACTGCCGATCTTAAATTCCCATCAATTTGATTCACGCCACTGCCAAAGCGATCTTGATTTTTCCAAAAGGTTTGCTCGTAGCGCGCTTCTAGCGTCAAGTTGCGGATGCCTCGGTAGCGGATATTGATATAAAAACGACTACCGCGATTGTAGTAGGCTGGAATGGCAAAAGTGTAGAGCAGGTTATTTTCGTAATGATAGAAACGCGTAGCGAAACCATCGGTATCGAAAAGAGCATAGCGCGTGGTGAAGGAAATGGGAAAAGCGATGGGGCGATAGATCACATCTTGCAGAATGGCAAAACCATCGGAGCGTACGCTGCTTTCTCCATTGTCGGTATAGCCCCAATCTAGGCGAGTGCGTACTTCAAGTTCCTTGCTGACTTTTTTAGAGAGGTGGAGGCGTGCTTGAAAAACGCGATTGGGTGCAAGGAAGTCAGTTTTGCTTTCGTTGTTGGGTGCATTTTGTTGTTTTATTTCTTGTCGCACTTGCAAGTAGGCTTCCACATCGCGTTTTTTGTAGAATCGCAATCGGGTGCGCCAATCGAAACCTGTGGAAGGCGCATCGGTTCGGAAGCGTAACCAAGGATGACGATAGACATCAAAATAGCCCGTCCATTCCCAACGTGCTGCAGGACGAATCGCCATACCGATGTAAAAGCCATCTTCATTCCGTACAGCGGTGCTTTCTCCAAAACCGTTCGCATTCAGCGCGATGTAGTCCTTCGCATAATGCCGATGCAAAAGTGCTAAATCTACTTTTCGATCCAAGCCAATTAGTGCAGCATTCATGGTGGCGAGTGCGCCATTTTGATCGAGTGCAGTTTCTCCAAAAAAATTGATATTCCTGTATATATAAGAATAATCAAAGCTCAAATTATACCAACTTTGTTCTCGAAAAAAGAAACGATTATACGGCTGTGGTGTAGGCGAAAGTGGGCGATTAAACTGATCGTAAATACTATTAAGCGCAATATGGAAAGCTCGATTTTTGTACTTAATACTACCACCGAAAGTCGTTTGCTGAATGGTATTTTGCTTTTCGATTTCGCTCTGATTTCGATGCAAACCATTGACTAACAAGGAAGTAAATCCAATCACTTCATCTGCTAAACCATCAATCGTATCTGCTTCTAGCAAATTACCATCTACCCCTCGATAGGAAGCAAAAGCAGTCATTTCGATATGGTCGCCGAAGTTCAAAGTGACGCCGCCGCCGCGCATGAAACCTGCTTCACTCACCGAACTATACGGACGCAAGGTAGCCGCCGTTTTCTTGATGTCCATTACTAAGTTACTTTTCCCATAACCAAAACCAGAATGAATAACTAGACCTTGTCCTAAACTCACCGAATAATCCCCCAAAGCGGCGGCGCGCACATTTTTGTTATAGTTTTTCAAGAAGAGATGCGCAGAATAGAAATCAAAACCTTCGTCTTGATTAACGCTAGTGAAGAGCGGTTCGCCCGCATCTTTTTCCATCGTGACGCCATATTGTAGGCGATTTTCGTAGGCGTGTTTGTAGCGAACATATAAGCGATTGGGGTCGCCGAGGAAGCGATTGCGTTCGCTGACTTCATTAGTAAAGCCGCGCTGTTCTTGTAAGTTTCGATGCCAACGCAAGTAGAGTTCATTTTTTCCTTCAGTCAGCATCTTGAAAATGGGTACTCGGTAATCATCTACGGCACTTTTCAGGGTCACATACGGCAGAATGGCTTGAATTGTTGCCGCATCAAAACTGGCGATTGCCTGTAATTCATACAGCGCAATGAGCGCACCAGTGCGCGCGCGATGCTGCAAAAAGTCATTGATTTGAACTGGGCTGAGGATATTTAGTGCGGCTAGTTGCTCCGCAGTCGCTTCATTAAGCGAAATCGGATGCTCGCTGTAATACGCCAAATCTTCAAAGAGGGTGTTGAAATCAAAATCACTTTCAACACCTGAATTTTGGAGTAGATCTTCTAGCAATACTTGATTATCAGTAGTGGTTGAGTTCAAAGAATCAATTTGTGTGAAAATAGGACTAGCTATGAACAAAGAAACGCACAGTATAATATATGGCAAGAACGTAATCGGCATGAAATATTGAATTGTGAAAGCTCAAGATTGAAAATTTTTTCAATTTTTTTTCATTTTTTTTACTTGAATAGTCTCCGTAATATTTATTAACCTTAATTTCAAATACACTTAACAAAAAATACGAACATCAAATTTTGGGAAAATTATATTCCGTTTGTGAAAATGGTAAAATTTAAAATATTTTCCTAGCTGAATTGCAATGAACACAATTTGATTTTGATAATTTGTCAGAAAATGAAAATATACTACTTTTGATCTTATAATAAGCAAGCCAGACATTAGATAACGAGGCGAAAAGGAGTTTGCAAAAGAATAAAGCCATAACGAAGCGCACAACTCAACCTACCACGTCCTAACTTTTCCTTATGAATTGTGCTTACACATTTATTGTTATTGCCCATTAGTGGTGATACGGAGACTTAATACTGTTGAAAGTTAAAGAAGCCAGTTTTCATTGGTCATTATTATCAATTTAGACACGGTCTCTTTATAGCCTAGCACAAAAAGTACGATACTTTTTAGTAACACATCCGATTGTTTATCAACTTATTACATCATAAATGAGCTTTGCAAGGCAGAGTGCAAGATGCTACTTTTTCCATAAGGAATATGGTGTCTGAAGAGTAAAATTAATATTTAAGTACAGGAATGGTTGTGTTACATCGTAGGCTGTAACACTGTTTTCTAAAACTCAAACTTTATTCAACAATGAGCGAAGCACAAACAGTCACTCAAGAACAATTTGATTTCCTGATGGAGACTGCTCAAACTGGATTACTTACTGCCAATAATACTTGGATGCTGGTTGCGACAGCTATGGTTTTCATTATGCATCTCGGGTTTTCTGCAGTAGAATCAGGTTTTGTAAGAGAAAAAAATGTAGTAAATATCCTTTTCAAAAATGCGATGATTATTGCGATTGGAATTTTAACTTATTATGTGATCGGCTGGGGCATTATGTACCCAAGTGACGTAGGAAACGGGGTCTTCACTTTACCGACCTTATTTGCAGATTCAGGTGTAGATGGACAAACTTTCGCTTACAAGGATGGTGCATATACTTATTGGACAGACTTTATTTTTCAAGCGATGTTTGCAGCAACAGCAGCAACTATTGTTTCGGGTGCTGTGGCAGAACGCATTAAGTTAGGTTCATTCCTGCTGTTTGCTACCCTTTTGGTATCCATTAGTTACCCAATCACAGGAATGTGGAAATGGGGAGAAGGTTGGTTGCACGCAAAAGGATTCTATGATTTTGCAGGTTCTACCTTGGTTCATGCTTGTGGAGGTGCAGCAGCCTTGGTGATGGCTTTTTTGCTTGGTCCAAGACATGGAAAATATACTTATGATGGCATCAAGCCTATTCCTGGTCACAGTATGCCATTAGCGACTATTGGGGTGTTCTTACTTTGGTTTGGCTGGTATGGTTTCAATGGTGGTTCTGTACTTTCAGGCGATCCAGATTTGGTGTCTAAAGTGTTTGTAACCACTTCTTTGGCAGCAGCAGCAGGTGCAATTGGTGCATTTATTGTATCCTCTACGCTCTTTAAATCTTTTGATCTTTCCATGGTATTGAATGGTATGTTAGGAGGCTTGGTTGGTATCACTGCTGGAGCAGATGTTATCGACCCTCATTGGGCTATTGTAGTGGGAATGATTGCGGGTGCTATCATTCCATTGTCAGTTGTATTTTTTGATAAAATCAAAATTGATGATCCTGTAGGTGCGACCTCTGTTCACCTCGTTTGTGGAATATGGGGAACACTTGCAGTTGGAATATTTGGAGTTGGCGAATTTAGTTTTATCACCCAATTAATTGGTGTAGCATCTATTATTGCTTTTACCTCAGCCTTTTCTTTTGTAGCTGGATATGCTATCAAAGTAACTATTGGTTTACGGGTAAGTCCAGAAGAAGAAAAAGAAGGATTGGACTTAGGAGAGCATGGAATGGTAGCTTATGGATAAATAATATTGGTGATTTTTTGTCTATTCTGTGATTTGGTTGAATACAATACACCAATCAGATCAACGAATAAACAGTTTAAAAATCAACAGTACTAAGATAGTTTGTCCGTGAATTTGAAAGCGGACGTGCTTCGTTGTGAGCGGTGTGATGGTTGAGTACCCTCCAGGGAAAATGCCATCACACTTTTGATAATGAAGTAAGTACAAAAAGACGACTCTCGCTCTTAGCGGCAACTATAGACAACGAGAATCGTCACGATGAGCCAGCTATCAAGCTAAAACTCTCCCCAAAGGTAAGAAACTTGGAGACCATAGCCCCAAATCTGTGATCTTTAAGAAAAAATAACGTATTTCGCGTTTTGCAAACGAAGCACGTAATTCATTTCATTTCAAAAACACATTATTTAAAATGTCTAAGGTAAAATTAGAATACATTTGGTTGGATGGTTATAAGCCAATGCAGTTGCTGAGAAGTAAAACGAAATTGGTAGATGCCTCTAAATTTTCTGGCAAACTAGAAGACTGCCCAATGTGGTCCTTCGACGGTAGTTCTACGGAACAAGCAGAAGGTGGAGCTTCTGACTGCTTATTGAAGCCTATTTATATCGTTCCTGATCCAGGTCGCAAGAATGGTTACTTGGTAATGACTGAAGTCTTGAACGCAGATGGCACACCGCACGAATCTAACGGTCGCGCAACGATTGATGATGATGGAGATTTCTGGTTTGGATTTGAGCAGGAGTACTTCTTGATAGATACAGAAACTGGTTTACCATTAGGTTTCCCAGCAGGTGGATACCCTGGTCCTCAAGGTCCTTACTATTGTAGCGTAGGTGCGAAGCGCGCTTACGGTCGCGACATTATTGAAGAGCATTTGGATGCTTGTATTGATGCAGGTTTGAACATTGAAGGTATCAACGCAGAAGTAGCTGCTGGTCAGTGGGAATTCCAGATGTTTGCCAAAGGAGCGCAAGCAGCAGGTGACCAAATTTGGTTGGGTCGCTATCTATTGGAGAGAATTGCAGAGTCTTATGGCATCGCTGTGGAATATCACTGTAAACCAATCAAAGGAGACTGGAATGGTTCTGGTATGCACGCGAATTTCTCTAATAGCACGTTGAGAGAAGCTGGCGATAAGGCGATCTACGATAAAATTTGTGAGAAATTTGGTACGCAAGAAGCCATCAAAGATTGTATTGACAACTACGGTCCAGATAACGACCAACGTTTGACTGGTTTGCACGAAACGCAATCCATTGATAAATTCTCTTATGGTATCTCTGATCGCGGAGCTTCTATTCGTATTCCTATCGCAACGGTAGAAAATGGATGGAAAGGATGGTTAGAAGATCGTCGTCCGAATTCAGCAGCTGATCCTTATAAAGTAGCAGCAGCGATTATTCGTACGGTAAAGAGTTAGGTTTCCAGATCTTGGAGATTTTCAAAATCTCCAAGATCTACCTTACCCTTATGAAAATCAACAAACGCCTTCCTTCCTCCAAATAATTTCAATACTTCCTTCCTAGCAATTTTTGTAGGTTTTTCACTCAAATAAGCAAAATAAGAAGAGTGTGTCTAGTCTTCAAAATCAGTGACAAAATTGTGATGTACAGCATTGCAGTGGATTTAGCGAATAGCAGTCCTGAAATATACTGAATTTTCGACGAGTTTTCGGCAGGTATTTTGCTGAAAAAGGCTACCTTTTCTTTGGTGGTATTTATTAAATGCCTTGACATATCCACCTAGAAAATTAGTGAGTTGTCGTTGTACAATAAAATGATTCAATTGTTCCTGTGTTTCTACAGTTTTAGGGATTTTGATATTGCCTAATTGTTTTTTCTTATCTTCTATAAAGTCGTAGATTTCACCAGAGCTACGCACCTGTATAAGTAAATGAAAATGATTAGGCATCAAACAATACGCAAGTGTCTTGACTACATCGTCTAGCTTTTCTGCGTATTTCTTTAGGAAGTAATAATAATTTTCCTCTTCTAGGAATATGTTTTCCCAACCATTTGCTCGATTATAGATATGATAATATTGAAGCGGCTCGTATAGTGTTTGTTTGGAAGTTGCCATGAGGTAGATATTAAATTTTATTTTGCGTGAAATCTTGGAGATTTTGAAAATCTCCAAGATTTGGTCACCACTACTCCCCTTCCCTCAACATCTTAATCTTGATCTTAAACAAGGCATAAGTCAAGGTCATAAACGGACTTAGATAATTGAAAATGGCATAGACAAAATACTCCAAAACGGAAACGCCTAACACGCCAGACTGATAAGCACCACAAGTATTCCAAGGTACAAGCACAGAAGTAACCGTTCCTGAATCTTCAAGCGTCCTACTTAAGTTTTCAGGGGCGAGTCCGCGCTCTTCGTAGGCTTTAGAAAACATTTTTCCTGGCACAACAATGGCTAGGTATTGATCAGAAGCTGTCAAATTAATTGCTAGGCAACTCGCTACCGTACTAGCAAACAATCCAAATACAGATTGCGCTAAACTCAAGAGCGCACTACTAATTTTCGCCAATGCTCCAATAGCATCCATCACGCCACCGAAAACCATCGCGCAGATGATGAGCCAAATGGTGCCGAGCATTCCCGCCATACCCTTAGCGGAGAAAAGATCTGCTAAAGTTTCATTGTCAGATGGAATATTAACTTCGACGGTCAATGCTTGCATCACTCCTGTGTAGATCGTCTCTAAGTTAAATTGGAGACTCTCTAAAACTTCTGATCTCACTAGACTATCGTCTAGGCTAATCATATAAGAGGCAACTACATCTTTTATAATTTGAGGCTGAAAAATGACTGCAAAAACACCTCCCAGCAACGCACCAATCAACAGTGCAACCAAAGGTTTCGTCTTCCTGACAATCATGCCAATAACAAAAACAGGGACAAGGAATAGAAACGGATTAATATTGAAGGAAGCCTTGATATCTGTAAGTAAAGTGGCGGTATCCGTTGCGCCAGAAACATCTCTTGTCAAACCAATGATGGTGAAAATAATCAGCGTAATCACAATCGTCGGAACGGTCGTCAATGCCATGTAGCGAATATGCGAGAACAATTCCGCACCTGCCATTGCTGGAGCAAGATTGGTGGTATCAGATAGTGGCGACATCTTATCTCCAAAATACGCACCCGAAAGCACTGCACCTGCCACCATTCCTAATGGAAGTCCAATAGCTCCACCAATACCAATCAATGCAATACCAACGGTAGCAGATGTGGTCCAAGAACTGCCCGTTGCGATGGAAATGATAGCACAAATGATAACCGTCGCAGGTAAAAATATAGTTGGATTGAGGATTTGCAAGCCGTAATAAATCATAGCAGGAATGATGCCACTAATGAGCCACGTTCCTGCTAGTGCACCTACCATGAGTAAGATTAAAATTGCACCTGTAGTGGATTTCAAATTGCTCGCCACTTCTTCAATCATGCGTTTGTAACTCACCTTGTTGCGAAAACCAACGATAGCAGCCACAGCCGCTCCAAGGAGTAATACAAATTGATTAGAACCACTTAGGGCGTCATCTCCAAAAACATAAACATTATAAGCGAGTAAAGCGATCAGGACGATCAGTGGAATGAGGGCTTCTAACAAACTCAATTCCTTGTTGTGTGTAGTTGTTTCGTCTTGCATATTTAGGAAAGAATAAAGAACATGCTGTACGAGGGATTAAATATTAGGACAGCCTAAGGCGAATCCTAATACTTAATACCTAATACTTTCTATAAATAGAAGCCTAAATGTAAGCAAAAATGTGACAATAGTGACTGTTAAATTTTCATAGAAACAAATAAAAATCACCTAATCTACTGATTAACAGAGACTTAAATGCATCACACATTATATTTTTAGTGTATATACAAGAAAACATTACTTCAACTTTACAACCGCTTCTTCAATTCTTCTAATGGCTTCCCTCAATTGTGCTTCGGAAGCAGCATAAGATAGGCGGAAACAATTAGGAGCACCAAAAGCAGAACCTGCTACTACCGCAACGTAGGCATTTTTCAAAATATACTCCGCGAAATCACTAGAATCCTTAATGATTATATTCCCATCGCTTTTTCCAAAATAGTCACTGACATCTGGAAAGATGTAAAATGCACCTTGTGGCTGATTGACTTTGAAGCCAGGAATGTTGCCCAACAGTTCACGTACGATTTCGCGACGTACTAGAAATTGTTCACGCATTTTGTGTGTTGGCATCATATCCGAAACCAGCGCATAAGCCGCTGCTTTTTGTCCGAAAGCCGTTGCGCCAGAAGTGACTTGTCCTTGTACTTTGCTGCAGGCTGCTGCCAACCACTTGGGTGCACCCATATAGCCTAATCGCCATCCCGTCATCGCGAAACCTTTAGAAAAACCATTGACGGTTACTGTTTGATCTTTTACCTCTGAGAATGCGCCAATGCTAATGTGTTTGCCTGTAAAATTGATGTACTCGTAAATTTCATCCGAAATGATCGTAATTTCAGGATGCTTACCGACCACGCTGGCGATGCTCTGCAAATCTTCTTTGGTATATACTGAACCCGTTGGATTACAAGGAGAAGAGAACAATAGGGCTTTGGTACGATCAGTAATCGCAGCAGCGATGTCTTCGGCAGCCACTTTGAAATCTGTATCAATTTCTGCGCTCAAAACAACGGGCACACCACCTGCCATTTTTACGATTTCAGAGTAGGAAACCCAGTAAGGAGCTAGAATAATCACCTCATCACCTTCGTTGAGCAAGGCTTGGCACAAATTCATAATAGATTGCTTCGCCCCATTGGATACCACAATCTGATTCAATTCAAAATCCAAGTCGTTGTCGCGCTTGAATTTGGTTTGAATCGCTTTCGTCAAGTCCGCTAAACCTGAGACAGGCGTGTATTTCGTGTAGCCTTCATCTAGTGCCTTTTTTGCTGCTGCTTTGATGTGTTCAGGCGTATCAAAATCAGGTTCACCGATGCTCAAACTAATCACATCGTGTCCTTCTCCTTTCAGTTCTCTTGCTAAACGCGTCATTTTTAGCGTAGCTGATTCTTCCATTTTCAGGATGCGCTCCGAAAGCAAAGCTGTGGTATCTATTGTCATGTCGAATGATGTTGTTAGGTGTGCTTGCTGTTTTTTTACACCCATTTTTGTATCAAAAAAAATCGATGGCAAAAGTAGGTGTTTTTTCACGGAGCGTTTTGAAAAAGTTATTGAGTTTTCCAAAACAACAGTAACGATTAGCGGAGAGTAATTTGTTCTACACATCGCTAGAGATAGCTACTTGCTTTTTATCATACTCCAATTGGTACAAAATCTGCTGAATGAGCTCTAGTTTGACAGGTTTTATCAGATAATCGTCCATACCTGCTTCTAGTGCCGCGGATTTATCTTCTGGAAAAGCATTGGCTGTCAAAGCGACGATGTATGGTTTGTGATATTTTTCGGGATGAGTTCTCAGTAATCGAGTCGCTTCCAAACCATCCATTTCTGGCATCTTCACGTCCCTAAAAATGATGTCGTATTCTTGTTTTCGGCAGGCTTCCAAGACTTTTACCCCATTGAGTACACTATCCGCTTGATAACCAATATTTTTAAGCCCAGCTAGAATTAGTTTACGATTGAGTAGGTTGTCCTCGGCAACTAAGATTTTAAGCGTTGTTTCTATCGTATTCTGCGGCAAATATTCAAAGGCATAGGGTAAGGCTTGGCTCTCTTCAACGGATACAAAAAATCGGAAGACTGAACCTTTGCCTTCTACACTTTCCACACTCACTTCCCCCTTCATTAACTGCGCCAATCTTCTAGAAATAGGCAGTCCCAGACCTATGCCCATATGCCGACGACTCAAAGAGCTATCTTCTTGAGAAAATTGATCAAAAATAGATTTTAGATTTTCCGCAGCGATACCAATGCCTGTATCCTCTACTGTAAAGTGTAATTCAATAAGCGGTTCTGTTACTTTTTTTGTGTAGACTGTAATGTGAATACTTCCTTTTTGGGTAAACTTTACCGCATTGCTCAACAAATTATCCAAAATTTGTCTAATGCGGGCTGGATCGCTTTTGATGTGTTGAGGGACTTTGTGATGGATGTTTAAGGACAAATTCAAGGACTTTTCGCTCGCCATTTTTTGGAAGGTCTTGTGTGTTTGTTTGAGTAAGACGTGTAAATCAAAGGTCCTTTGCTCCACACGAATTTTTCCTTCCTGAATTCGAGTAATATCCAAAATATCATCAATAATAGTAATAAGGCTGTTTCCACTAACTTGGATAGCTTCTACATATTCTGTTTGTGATTCAGAAAGTGGTGTTTTGGCTAGTAATTCCGTCATCCCAATCACCGCGTTCATAGGAGTACGCATTTCGTGACTGACAACAGATAAGAACTGCGATTTGACACGCATTGCGATTTCTGCTCTTTTACTCAACTTGGTGTAATCAAAGAATAACTTATCCACTATCAACATGCCAAGAACGAGAAGCAGTGTCGTGTTGGTGATAAAGAATACAGCTTCCTGTGCAGAAATGATATTTTTGTCTTGCAATAAATAGATGGCTAAATTCAGTGTTCCTCCAGCCAATCCCCAGATGGTAAAAACGATATTTTTGCTCTTCGTTTTTATCGCCCTGAATATAACAAATCCAAGATAAATCATCTCTACGGCAATCCAATTTACGTGGAATCCGACGATTGGGAATAAGATACGAAGTGGTAGAAAAACGGCTAAAATAATCAGCAAAATTTCTACGCCTTGTGCGAATAGAATGAAAGGTTTCCAGTTTTGCTTTGGATAGACGGAATTGATGAATCCCATGAAGGCAAAGTTTGCCAGAAAGAGCGCGACGAATTCGATACGTAAAGAAAAAATCCAATCTAAATCGGGGAAGAAATGGTTATATACTTTAGAAGCTGCGCTTTTCCAATATCCGAAACTTGCAATAAGTAAGCCAAAGTAAAACAGACGATTATTGAAACGCTTCGTGAAAATTGTAAGCATGAAGAAAAGACCGAGAAAAAAAGTGCCGCCTGCTACTAGGAGACTGAAAAATAAGGAATGTTTAAGTTGAAGAAGCATATCATTTGCTACTCCTAAGGAAACGTTGTGTAAAATACCACTTTTATGCAGGTCATAGTTAGAAATTTGAATAGTGATAGTAAGCTCTTGCTCTTCATTCTGAATAGGTAAGGTGATAGGTAGCATATTAAACTCCTGAAAATCTTTAGTTTTGCTTACTTTTCCGTTCTCTAGCAGTAATACATCATTAATGTAGATAGCAGAAGAAGTAGGTAAATAAGGAGTACTAATAGTAAGTTCAGGAGCATTTTTTGGAAGGCGTACACGCGCTTGATAAGTTGCATACCCATGAACAGGACGAGCGGTATGATCTTCTGTTGGGACATTCCAATTGTGAGGGACTGGTATTTTTGAAGGAGTGTATTTCCCAGAAGCGATTTCTTGTGGAGTTAGCAATTCATTCCAATAAAAATCCCATTGCCCATCCAAAAAAAAGAGTACATTTTCCGAAAAGTCATGTTGCGAGGCATCAAAAAAACTAGGAGAAGAATTGTTAGATTTCGCCAGAAGAGGGGTGTGAAATATAATGAACGGCAGAGGAAATAAGATAAAGTAGCAGCAAAAGCGAAGGCTTTTTGCAAAGAAAATGCTCTTTACGATCAGCAATTTGTGAGGGACATGATGAATATTAGCTTTCATATATACAGCAGCTTCGATGTTAACAATCAGTTCATCTGAATTTTCATGCCTTTATTGCTGTAAGAGCTTGTCTAAAAATTTATTTAACCGATGGTCAATAGGTTGTGGTGCACGCCTGCCTAAGAAAGAATTTATGAGTTTAGCTCCCAATAATTATCGGGAAATGAATAAATTATTTCAACGGCAGGTTCATAAAATATTGGCTATCAGGACGATAAAATTTAGACCCACTCCAAGTAGATATCGGAAGAGAAAGAAGTAAATTAGAAACTCCGCCTATTAAGTACTCCAAAATCCTCCCAAAAGATTCATTTTTGTTTGCCTATTTGTCGTGAACACTATCGCTATTTTAGTGTATTTACTGATGCTTTGTAGAGTTATCCTACCACTTCTTTCCCTAAAGTTACCTCAAATGTAACAATTTAGCAAATTATGAAAGTTTAGCGAATTTAAAATCAATTATTTACACATTTGCAAAAATAGGTATTGTCCACTCGCGTTTCGCTGATTTGAAAATCAAGAAAAAATTTAATGCTGATTCTACTATGTAAGATAAATTCCATCGAAACGGGTGTGTCTATTTTCAGTAATTCATTTGAAGAAAAACCTTAACCGTTAGAGCTATTGAAACTATGCCGAATAACAAAAATAAACAGCGATCCGCCCTAGTGGAAAATGTTGACTATTACATAGAGCAAGGGCGTTGGGTATTCACTGCCGCTTATCATCTGAAAAGAGGCCATTGTTGTGGTAACGGCTGCCGACATTGCCCTTATGAGCACGTGAATGTTCAAAAGCAAAAAAATAATTAGATTTTCATTTTTCTGATTGTATGACGCCTGCATTATCTTTCGAGTACCTAGTGAACCTTTTTTAAAATGTATTCATTGAGCGAAAATAGGCGTAATTTTTCCTCAAT
>JBCDFY010000096.1:0-25492 GCA_039176995.1 Bacteroidota bacterium | reverse complement strand
TTTACACATAAACAAAGTACAGAAACTCTGATATCAAGGAAGGTTATCAAATCTAAAACTTTTTGCTTGAGCTTTTGTCCATTTAGGGATTCAGATTAATTTTGCGCCCGATTTGAAGATTCCTTACTCATTAATAGTATTACGTTTAAAGTAACTACAACTGTCAAACTAACTTATAATCATGCCTAAAGATACATCCATCAAGTCCATTCTCATCATTGGAAGTGGTCCTATTATCATTGGACAAGCCTGCGAATTTGATTACTCTGGTACGCAAGCATCACGTGCTTTGCGGGAGGAAGGAATCGAAGTTTCGCTCATCAATTCCAATCCAGCGACCATCATGACTGACCCCATGACCGCAGATCATGTCTATCTGCTGCCGCTGGAAGTAGAAAGTCTAGTAAAAATATTGGAGGAGCGACAGATTGATGCAGTGTTACCGACCATGGGAGGACAGACGGCACTTAATCTAGCTATCGAGGCTGGAAAACAGGGCGTCTGGGACAAATATAATGTGCGTTTGATTGGTGTAGATTTGGATGCGATTGAACTCGCAGAGAATCGTGAAGAGTTTAGAAAGAAAATGATAGAAATCGGGCTTAGTGTTGCGCCTTCCATCATCGCGAATTCTTTCTTGGAGGGAAAAGATGCTGCTCAAAAAATTGGATTTCCATTAGTAATCCGCCCTTCTTATACTCTGGGGGGCTATGGCGGTGGTTTCGTCCACACTGCGGATGAATTTGATGAGGCTTTGAGACGTGGTTTACAAGCCTCTCCAACGCACGAAGTATTAGTAGAAAAGGCAGTTTTAGGTTGGAAAGAATTTGAGTTAGAATTATTGCGCGACTCCAATGATAATGTAATCATTATCTGTACGGTAGAGAATCTGGATCCAATGGGTATTCACACAGGGGACAGCATAACCGTCGCGCCTGCGATGACGCTTTCAGATAAGTCTTTCCAAGAAATGCGCGATCAAGCGATTCATGCCATGCGATCGCTTGGAAACTTTGCTGGTGGATGCAATATTCAGTTCTCCCAAAACCCTGAAACGGAAGAGTGGATTGTGATTGAGATTAACCCGCGGGTGTCGCGTTCTTCTGCTTTGGCGAGTAAAGCCACAGGGTATCCGATTGCTAAAGTAGCAGCTAAACTAGCAATTGGTTATACTTTAGATGAACTCAAAAATGCTATTACGAAAACTACTTCTGCATACTTTGAGCCAACCCTAGATTATGTTATCGTAAAGATGCCTCGCTGGAATTTTGCGAAGTTCCACGGTGCAGATCAAACGCTTGGTTTGCAAATGAAATCTGTGGGGGAAGCGATGGGAATTGGACGAAATTTTCTAGAAGCACTACAAAAGGCTTGTCAATCGCTCGAGGCAGATCGGATGGGCTTGGGCGCGGATATGAAAGAGTGGATTAAGACAGAAGACATATTGAAACGTCTTGAAACACCGAGTGAAGACCGCATTTTCCGTTTAAAAGATGCGTTACGTTTGGGTGTGCCTAAGAAAACCATTCAAAAATTGACCAAAATTGACCCTTGGTTCATTAAGCAAATTGATCGCTTAGTCAAGATTGAGCAAAAGCTGATGAAATTCAATGTGGCAGAAGATATTCCAAAAGAATTTCTCATTGAACTTAAACAATTGGGCTATTCCGATGCTCAAATTGCTTGGTTGATGCGTATTAAAGAAGAAGAAGTAACCCGCTATCGTAAATGGCAAGGCATCAAGCGAACATATAAAATGGTAGATACTTGTGCAGCCGAATTCGAAGCACAAACACCTTATTTCTACTCTACCTTTGATTCAGAAAACGAAAGCATTCCAACTAAGGATAAAAAGAAAATTTTAGTCATTGGTTCTGGACCCAATCGTATTGGACAAGGCATTGAATTCGATTATTGCTGCGTACATGGAATCATGGCGATCAAAGAATGTGGCTACGAGGCCATTATGGTCAACTGTAACCCAGAAACCGTTTCTACGGATTTTGACATTGCGGATAAACTCTACTTTGAACCCATTTTTTGGGAACATTTAATCGAGCTCATTGAGCTAGAGCAACCAGAAGGGGTCATTGTACAACTAGGTGGGCAAACTGCCTTAAAGTTGGCGGCGCGACTTGATGAAAAAGGCATCAAAATCATTGGAACATCCTTTGAAAATATGGATTTGGCAGAAGATCGAGGTGCGTTTTCTGATTTATTAAAAGAATTAGAAATACCTTATCCTAGATACGGTACAGCAACTTCCGCAGATGAAGCTCTGGCAGTTGCCAACAAGGTAAGTTATCCTGTTTTGGTGCGTCCATCCTATGTTTTGGGTGGGCAACGAATGCGAATCGTTATCAACGATGATGAACTAGAGCGTCATGTACTTTCTATATTCAAACATATGCCTGATAATAAGGTATTGATTGACCAATTCTTGGAGCGTGCTAAGGAAGCAGAAATAGATGCAATTTGTGACGGGGAAAATGTGCATATTATGGGCATTATGGAGCATATCGAACCTGCAGGAATTCACTCGGGTGATAGTTCAGCGGTTTTGCCAACTTATAGTCTTTCCGTAGATGCAATTAGCAAGATGGTAGAATATGCGAAAAAGCTAGCGATTGCATTGAAAATCAAAGGCTTAATTAATATTCAATTTGCAATTAAACCTGCTTCTCAGATGGGGGAAAAGGATCAAGTCTACGTGATTGAAGCAAATCCAAGAGCATCGCGTACTACACCGTTTATTGCAAAAGCGTATCAAGTTCCATATTTGAAAATTGCGACAAAAGTGATGTTGGGAACACACAAATTGACAGATTTCAAAATTCAACCACGCCCAAGTGGTTATGCAATTAAAGTGCCTGTTTTCTCTTTCAATAAGTTCCCAAATGTGGATAAGAACTTAGGACCAGAAATGAAGTCCACAGGAGAAGCCATTCGCTTTATCGTTGACTTATCCGATCCATTCTTCAGAGAACTAGATCGTCAGCGATATATGTATCTGACGCGATAAGAGTTTTAAATGATATTGCTATAACCCCAAATTTCCAGTATTATTACTTTATATTTAGTTCCTTTCCAATTTCATTCATTTGACTTATTTGAGTAGCACTAAGTTGTATTCCAATTTCATGTATCATGTAATCTAAATGTTCATAAGCACAACCTATTTCATTGTGATTTAGAAACTCAAAGATGACTTGTTTACCATCAATAATTCCTTGGCTTTCTATCTTAATTTTAGAGATATTATCTTGCCATAGATCATCAATAATATCGTTAGTCAAATCCTCAATTTTTTTCTTCATTTGATTTGCTAGTAGCATAGTGTATTCGATTAACTTTAGAGCTGTAATAAATTTTATTTTACCAATACGAATCAAACTGCATAGCAGCGTAATATTTAGAACTATTTCTAGTGCTATCTATTAAACAATCCTCTTCATCTTCTCTTTCATTTGGTTTCTGAAATAAAAATACATGAAAACATAAAAAGGCATTCCAACAAAAAAGTAAAGCAACGCCCCTTCTGCATCATAGTTTTCATTGATCGTTTTATAGAACTGATTTTGGCTGGCGAAAGAACGAATTAAGAAAACAAGATAAGCAATTAAAATACCCCAACTAGCAATAGAGATCACAAGAATGGGGGAATCCATATCCGAGCCCAGAACGGATTGGACAATACTAATCAAAAGCAACACTCCGTATAAAATGAAAGCAATTTTGGAGTTTTTGCTAAAAGAATAATATAAATTTTCTGCATGATTATAAGTTGTATTTTCCAATCCTCCTGTAAGTTGTAACATTTCTCTGGTAATTCCTCTATCGTTCAAAATACCTATCGCCACCGCTCTTAATTCTTCATCATAGTCATATTGACGATAATTCTTGACCAAATCAATTAGTTTGTGGTCTTCCATTTTTTTAAGTTGTTCGGTGTATTCTTCCATTTTCTTTTCGTTTTGATTGAAGTAAAAATAGTCACTCCTTGATTTTGACAAAGATAGTATTTTGGATAGTTCACTCAAGGGAAAGCATAACGTATTGATAATCAATGATATATTGCTTATATTCGTTCAATATTGTATTCATTAAATTTATTTGAGTCCTTGAAACCATTTTTATTTTAAGAGGTTACTCCTAGAAGGAAGTCTAGTTATAAAAATAAGCATTAACCAAATTCTACAACAACAGCAAATGAACGATACAGCAATTCAACTCCACACCATAGAAGAAGCTATTGCAGACATTAGAGCAGGTAAAGTCATTATAGTGGTAGATGATGAAGATCGAGAAAATGAAGGGGACTTTATTTGTGCAGCCGAGTGTATTACCCCCGAAATCATCAACTTCATGGCGACACAAGGACGCGGACTGATTTGCGCACCCATTGAAGAAAGTCGCGCGGATGAATTAGGGCTAGAATTGATGGTATCTTCCAATACGGCTTTACATGAAACAGCTTTTACCATTTCTATAGATTTGATTGGGCAAGGTTGTACGACAGGCATTTCTTCGTATGATCGAGCGACTTGTATCAAAGCTTTGGTTGATCCTAATATCAAAGCAGAAAGCTTTGCGAAGCCAGGTCATATTTTTCCATTACGTGCTAAGAAAGGGGGCGTTTTGCGCAGAACAGGGCATACTGAAGCGGCAATTGATTTGGCGCGTCTAGCAGGTTTTGCTCCAGCAGGCGTTTTAGTAGAAATCTTGAATGCAGATGGTACAATGGCGCGTCTTCCACAGCTGTTGGAATTATCGAAAGCATTGGATATGAAGGTCATCGCGATTAAAGATTTAGTTGCTTATCGAATGCGGACAGAGAGTATGGTGCATAAAGAAATGGTTGTTCCAATTCGTTCTAAGTATGGCAAAGTAGAGATTCATGTCTATCGCCAAATCAGTACTGATGATTTGCATTTAGCAGTAAAAATGGGGGATTGGGAAGCAGATGAACCCGTGTTGGTGCGAGCACATTCTTCCACCGAAACGGGTGATATTTTAGGAATGCTTTTCAATAATTACATTGAGCAAATTGAGCGTTCATTAGATCAAATGTTCAAAGAAGAAAAGGGTCTGTTGCTTTACATGCGTCAAGGGCAAAGCCAAGCCAACGAATTGCTATTGGAACGCTTGAGAAAAATAGATGAAAACGGCTACGAAGCTCCTTCTGATATGGCGCAGCGTGATTTTGGAATTGGCGCACAAATCCTAAGGGATATGAATGCTTCTAAAATCCGATTAATTACCAAAAATCCTAAGCGCCGAATCGCTTTAGAAGGCTATGGTTTGGAGATTTTGGAGTACGTAGAGCTTTAATTTCTCACAGCTCATGTATTATTTTTAGATAGCTCGCATAGTTTCAGAACGGCTTTGGTAGTACAATAATAGTATGCTCCAGTTTGCATAGAATCAGCTAATATGAGTGTTGTCCTAAATAGTTGCGAAAAAACACAACGAACATGCGTAAAATAATTCTTGGAATAGTCGTTCTATGTATTGCTTTTTCTGGAACAACACAGGACAAACTCAAAGTAATTATTGACGCGGATACAGGCAATGAAGTAGATGATCTATACGCAGTAGTGCGATCATTAGTAGAGCCAAGTTGGGAAGTCATTGCCTTGAATGCTGCGCAGTGGCAAGCAAGTCATTGGTCAGTCGAAAAAACGATGGAGGAAAGCTATCGTTTAAATCAATTACTGCTAGGGGAGTTAGGCTTAAGTGGAAAAGTAAAGAGTCATCGAGGAGCAGAAGACCGCCTATTTGATTGGGGATATAGAGCACAACATTCTGCAGCAGCCTATTATTTGATTCAAGAAGCACACAAAATACCCGAGGGCGAGAAATTAACGGTTATCGTGCTGGGAGCACTAACGAATATTGCCTCTGCTATTCTGATTGACTCAAGTATACAGTCGAAAATTTCAGTTTACTGGCTAGGAACAACTTACGATTTTGAGGAAGACATTCTGCGCAAGCGTGATTTCAATTGTGTGATGGATATACAAGCACTTGGCGAAATGCTAGATTCGGAAGTCGAAATGCACATCATTCCAGTGAGCGTTGCCAATCAGATGACTTTTAATTATGATGAAACTGTAGAAAAATTGAGCGGAAAACATACCGTCACTGATTTTTTATTGCAACGTTGGTACAATCATTTGGACGGCGGAAGAAATGAACGCGTCATCTGGGATTTGGCACTTATCGAAGCCATTATTCATCCTGAATGGGCGATTCAAGTTGAAATCCAATCTTCCAAGGAAAATGGCAATCGTAAACTATGGTACTACAAAGATATAAATGAAGATAAAATGCGTGTTGATTTTTTCAAGACAGTGCTTGAACATATAAATACGAAGTAGCTATTGACCACATGGTCACAATAGTTAGTTTCACATAGATCATAGAAGTTTTATTCAGATTTTGAATTTACTCGTGAATAAAAATAATTATGATATGTAAATTACTGATTTTCAACACATAATTCCATTGGCTTTTTCTGTTTAGGGAATATTTGAAATTTTAACAATAGCATAGGCATTGAAAACCAATCAGTTATAACATATTATAAAAAATCATAGTACATGAGTAAAGTCCAAAGTTGAACATCCATGTTTTTTCGTTTTGTATTGATTTGGCTTTCAAGAAGTTAATTACATATCTTAAAGTAACTCTTGGAATAGTGTGTAGCGTCTCACCCTTGGATAGTCGTTGAGTGGAATTTTGATTTTAATGCTCCCGACAACAATTCCAGTGACTAGACCAGCACCAGCACCAATACCTACTACACTTAGATCGGTAAATCTACGATTGCGCTCTCGGCTAGTATTGCAAAAGAAGTCTCGATTGCATTTGCGATGCGATTGAACAACATCTGCTACGGCTACTCCAGCACCTGCTACTGTACCTAAAATTGCATAGAAGTAAACTCGCCCTTTTCGGTAACCTTTTAGCTGGGTGTTATTTATTGGATAAGCATCCAAAAAATTTCGGCTGACAGAGTTTGGGTAATTCAGAAAACGTCGCTCTAGATCAAAGAAGGTGTTCTTTGAAATAGTATAAAAAGAATCTTTTTCCACTTTATATAGAACGCCTAGCATTTCTTGCCTTTGTCCATCATTTTGCTTCCAAACATAATAAGGATCAGGAGTGTTTTGAAGCTGACTCGGCAATTGTAATTCTTGTCCCAAAAGGCTCGCGGAAGCTAAACCAAAGATCAATAATAAAAGTAAATTTTTCATGGCTGCAAGATAGCACATTTTGAAAAATAATCGCACTCTACCAATTTTACCTATCTTAGCCCCAAACGAAAACGAAATATGAACTTATCCACTTTAGACTGGCTGATCATTCTTGCCTTTTTTGCAGTTTCTCTTATCATCGGTTTATTGGTAGCACGCAAAGCCAACGAAAGTGCGCAAGACTTTTTCCTTTCTGGGCGAAATATGCCATGGTGGTTGTTGGGCATCTCTATGGTAGCGACTACTTTTTCTGCGGACACGCCAAATTTAGTCACCGATTTGGTGCGGCAATCAGGCGTAGCAGGCAACTGGGGTTGGTGGGCGTTTTTATTGACGGGAATGTTGACCGTTTTTGTTTTTGCGAAATTGTGGCGACGCTCAATGGTTTTGACAGATGTAGAATTCTATGAATTGCGATATAGCGGCAAAATGGCAACCTTTCTACGGGGCTTCCGCGCCTTATATTTAGGCTTGATTTTCAATGTGTTAGTGATGGGAGCAGTTTCCTTAGCTGCCGTAAAATTTGGGGAAATATTGCTAGGAATTCCAGGTTGGCAGACTTTGCTCGTGGCAGGAACAATTACCTTGATTTATAGTACATTAGGCGGACTGAAAGCAGTTATTTTTACTGATTTTATACAGTTTATTCTAGCAATGATTGGTTCGATTTGGGCGTGTATCTATATCGTTAATTTACCTGAAGTCGGGGGTTTGGATACTTTGCTTGCACATGAAAATGTAGTCAGCAAAATTAATATTCTTCCTGACTTTAGCGATCCAGATATTTGGGTACCTGTCTTGCTAGTTCCATTAGCAGTGCAATGGTGGGCGTCCTATTATCCTGGAGCAGAACCAGGTGGCGGCGGCTATATTGCACAAAGAATGTTCTCTGCTAAAGATGAAAAAAATGCCATTGGAGCAACTTTGCTCTTCAATATTGCGCATTATGCACTTCGCCCTTGGCCTTGGATTTTGATTGCTTTAGCTTCTTTGGTTGTTTTTCCACAACTTTCTGATATTCAGTCAGTTTTTCCACAACTCTCTGATAGTAAACTAGGACATGATGTCGCTTATCCTGCAATGTTGACGATGTTACCGACTGGATTACTAGGGCTAGTCGCTGCTTCTTTAATTGGTGCATTCATGTCTACGATGTCCACACAACTGAATTTGGGAGCTTCTTATTTGGTTAATGATTTTTATAAAAGATTCATCAAGCCTGATGCTACTGAAAAACAATTGCTAAGTGCAGCGCGAGTCTTTACTGTTATTTCAGCTGTACTAGGATTAGGCTTAGGTTTACTATTAACTAATGCAGGTCAAGCCTTTAATTTACTTTTATTGCTTGGCGCAGGAACAGGTCTAATTTATATCCTCCGCTGGTTTTGGTGGCGCATCAATGCAACTACGGAAGTAGTCGCTATGATTGCTTCTTTGATTATTGCCAGTTTGTTGACTTTCACGGATAATTCACTGGCAGATTGGCAAAAGATTGTCTTAGGAGCTACGTTGACGACTTTGACTTGGGTAATTGCTACTTTCCTAACGCCTACAACGGACGAAAATGTCTTAATTAATTTCTATCAAAAGATCAAACCAGGTGGAAATGGTTGGAATCACATTATTGAACGCGCAAGAACGAAAGGCATAGAAACGAACAAATCAAAAGAAAATCTGCCTGTGCAATTGTTGAGTTTTGTGATTGGCTGCGTTACGGTTTATGCTGCGCTATTCGCCACAGGTTCCTGGATTTATGGAGAAACCAGTACTGGACTGATTCTTACTTTGGTGGCATTAGGAGGAGGTTTTGTATTATTCAATACTTGGAAAAAAGTGAATGCGAACTAATCTTATATCGCATTTCCCCAAAAACACCAATTCTTTACAAAGTTGTTATCAATTTGCATAGCAACTTTTGTTATTTCGTGGCGTTTCTTTAAAATAATTAGTATTTCTAGAAAGTTAGACTAACCTCTACAACTTGAATAATCATCCATGAAAAAGATACTACTGACTGTTATCACGCTATTTGCTCTTCAAATTGTGTTTGCTCAAAACGCTCGCTTAGCACAACAATATTATCAAGATGGCGAATATGAAAAAGCGGCTTCCATTTATAAAGAATTGTATGCCCAAAATGAGCGCAACCATTACTATTTTGATCGCTATTTGAACTGTTTGATTGCCTTGGAAGACTTTCCTGATGCGGAAAAAGCAGTAAAAAAGCAGTTGAAAAAGAACCCGAATGATCTGAAAATGTATGTGGCTTATGGAAATTTGCTAGAGCTCCAACTGAAAGAAAAAGAAGCGCAAGAACAATACGATAAAGCCATCAAAAAACTGCCTTCTGATAAATTTTTCGTGACACAACTTGCGAATGCTTTTCTCGGATTATCTAAATACGATGAAGCCATTGCGGTCTATGAAAAAGGTGGAAAACTGCTTAACAATAAATACGCTTTTGCTTATAATTTAGCGGAACTTTATCGTCGAAAAGGAGAGACAGAAGCGATGGTCAAAGAATATTTGAATAGCCTCTCTGCCAATCCTGCGCGTCTACAAACCATTAAAACTTTGCTGCAACGCTACTTGCCAAGTGACCAATTTGGCATCGCTAAACAACAACTTTACGAGCGCATTCAGGACGAGCCGAATGCCATTTACTATCCTGAATTGCTGTCTTGGATTTTTATACAAGAAGAAGATTACAGCAAAGCGCTCCGGCAAGTGCGCGCCTTGGATAGAAAATTGAATGAGAACGGTGGACGCGTCTATCAATTGGCAGAAATTGCCTACAACGCCAAAGATTACGATGCGGCAATAGATGCTTATGATTACATCGTTGAGAAAAAGGGAGTAACCTCTTCTTTTTATTTGGATGCTAAGCAGCAGTCGCTTCGTGCTAAGCGTAATCGGTTGATTGAAGGATTTGACTACAGTAAAGAGAATTTGGTTGCACTGGAGCAAGAATACAATACTTTTTTAGATGAGTTCGGACGTACAAAAAGAACGGCGTCAATCATTTTGGAATTGGCAGAGTTAGAAGCGTTTTATTTGAACGACTTAGAAAAACCTATTCAGCGACTTTCCGAAATGCTGGAGTATCCTAATGTGAATCGCTTTACACTTGCAAAAGCAAAAATTCGTTTAGCAGATTTCTATTTGATGCAAGGAGAAGTTTGGGAAGCGACGCTTTTATATTCCCAAGTAGATAAAGAGTTCAAGGAAGATTTGATGGGACACGAAGCGCGCTACCGCAATGCAAAATTGTCTTACTACGCAAAAGATTTCCAGTGGGCGCAAGCGCAATTTGATGTCTTGAAAGCCTCAACTTCGCGCTTGATTGCCAATGATGCCATTGATATGTCTGTTTTTATCATGGACAATATGGGCTTGGATACAACAACCGCTCCACTCGAGATTTACGCAGATGCGGAATTACTGGTTTTCCAAAATCGTTTTGAAGAAGCCTTTGAAACGATGGAAACACTCTCCTTGAAGTTTCCTGAACATGGCTTGCAAGATGATATTCTGTATTTACAAGCTCAAATCTATATCAAGCAAGGAAAATACGAAGCCGCTGCTGCTAACTTTCAGCGCATCATGGATGAACATCCCGAAGAAATTCGCGCAGACAACGCCATGTTTGAATTGGCTGGCTTGTACGAAAACCAGTTGAACGACGTAGAGAAAGCAAAAGAACTTTACGAAATACTTTTTATTGATTTCTCAGGCAGTACTTTCGCAGTGGAAGCACGAAAACGCTATCGAATTTTGCGCGGAGATGATATACAATAGAGGGCACTTAGTTGTGAGATGCGAGACCGTTTTACTGCGAGATTACTTCGCTGCGAGATGTTGAAGCGATGTGTTAAGTTTCTTAACTCAATACGTTTGGTTACTGGTTTCCCAACGAGTTCGTGTAAATTTATTGAGAAGTAAGCAAATGACTACTTTCAGACAGGAATCCTGAAGCATAACAAGTAGAATAATAACTCCGCGTTTTGCGTGCAAACTCAAAAAATCTTTGCGTCTTCGCACCTTTGCGTGCCATATACTACTTCGCCTCCAAATCCAGACCTGCATAATAACCTATGTCCATATTCTTGATGGCCTTGACAAAATAAGTCATCTGCCCAACGTGGTAAGAATAATGTTCAACGACGTGAATGAGAATGGCGATGCCCGTTTCTTGAAAGCCTTGAACATTATGAGTGGCGACTAAATCTTTATTCTTTACTCGGTCAAGTACCGTTTTTACTTCATTCATCGTCTCTCGCATCTTATCTAGGAGCAACTCAGTTGGCAATGGTCCACGTTCGTCAAATTCTTGCTGTCGTTGGCGCGTATCTTCCGCCTCTCCTAAACCTGCAACCACCCATTGGCGCACATTGCCACAAAGATGAAGTGCAATATTTCCCATGCTATTGCTGTTTTCGTTGGGACGTTGCCAAATTTCAGTTTCCGTAAGTTGTGCTAAGCATTTTTCCAATCTTGGCCAACATTCCTCAAAAAGTCGGCGATGAATTTCTGTCATAAATAGAGTTGTAAAATCTGTTATCTGCATAAAATTGGTGAATATTGAATTAGATTGTAAATTTGGCAATAAATGGGAATTTCAGCAAATCAAGACTTTGTTATTTTAGCATACTATGGAAGATATTAGACCATATACACAAGGAATATTTCGCCACTTCATCACTGCTCTAAAGAAGCAGTACGAGGCATTTGACTTTTTCAAGGAGCATGAACTTTGGAAAGGTATTTTCCGATATGGCTGGTTGAGTAAAGCACTCTTAGTGGTTGCAATTATTTTGGGTGCAAAGTACTTTAGTATCTTTTTTAGCTGGATCAACAGTATCAACTCTGGTGGATTCAGTGCAAATAGTGTGATGAGTCTTGGAAATAGTAGTCTTGAATTCTGGAAAGATAACTTGGGTTGGCTTTTTTCAGATAAAAGAGAGTATCTCATCTTAATTTTGACGGAAGTCATTACCTTTCATGTTGTTCGCTCTACTATTGCGATCTTGACAAACAAAACGCAAAATAAATCTTTTGATGCTTTTGTTAAGGCTCAAGTTAGAATGATCGGTGTTGCCGCCTTCTCTTGGGTGATCGAATTATTAGGAGATATTTTTACAGGGATTGCTTTTGGCTTCCTTCCTTTCGATTTCTTAGAAGAACCTTTATTGTTCTTGTTGCAATGCTTCTTACTCGGTTTTGCTTTAATTGACAATTATAACGAACAATATGAAATGAAAATTACAGAAAGTGCAAAACGAACTATTCCTATTGCTGGAGCTGCAATTGCGTTGGGTTTGGTATTTTATTTACTGCTCTTTATTCCGATTGCGGGTGCTTTGGTTGCTCCTGCTATTGGTGGAGTTGCCGCCGCGCTCTTGATGCTAGAATTTGAGCGGACGAGGGAGTTGTTGCCTTATGTTCCTGTGGTAGAAGAATAGGATCAGTTGGACTTAAAACCAAACCCGACTGTAAGCTCTGTATTGAGCATATCATATCTCCATGATAGATCAAGGATAGTCAGATTTGTAATTTATTTGACGCGTAACTTTCATTAGGAGCATCGTCACCTACACCTTTCTTGAATGCCTACACTATGTCTAATAGGTATCTCTCATTCATTTCATCAGAGAGAGCTTGAGTGCTCGGATCATTGAATGATTACAGAATTGCTGTGCTATAATCATAGCAGCTAAAGGAGCGTTCGTAGGATATGATCGTTATATATAGAGGCATGATCTAATACTTGGTTTAATTTTTTCAAAAAAATCTGGTTATGAAATAGAAGCCTATTTTTCTTCCAAACCTCCTTTGCGAGCTACCTAGATCGGCGAGCATACACGTATCCCAAAAAATGGTAGGATAGAGCAGTCTATTTCAAGAAGCTGTTAACATTTCACACACTTAAAAAGAAACACCATGAAATTTATCTCTCCTTTTCTCTTGGCCATTTTTTTGCTTTCTCCAAACCTATTTCTAGCTCAAAATACAGATGCAGATTATCATAATCGTTTGTATTATCTGGTGAAAGTCTGGGGATATGCAAAATATTTTCACCCTACGGTTGCAGACTGTAATTCTGAATGGGATGACGTTTTACTAGAAAAAGCAGATCAAGTAAAAAATGTCGAATCAGACGAAGAATTCAACGAAATTTTAGCTGGAATGCTAGATGAGCTTGGAGAGGTCGAAGTGTCTTTTTCCTCGAGAGAACAAGTTGATGAAGAATTTCTATATAATCTAAATTTAGATTGGTTGGAAGATGAAACATTGAATGAAACGGTAAAAGAATCTCTCAAACAAATAAATGAAAATTTCAGATCTCGAAATCATTGCTTATTAACGCTCGCATTCGAAGGGGGCAATCCAGTATTTGATAAAGATGATCGATTTTTTGAGAATAGTCCTTTGTATCCTAATGAAGCAACTAGAGTGCTTTCCATCGCGAGATATTGGAATATTATCAACTATTTTTTTCCCTACAAATATCAAATGGATCAAGATTGGGATATTACCCTGAAACAATTTATTCCACCTGTAGCATCTGCTCGAAACGCATTGTCCTATAATTTAGCCATGCGTGAAATGACTACCTACATTAACGATTCTCATGGTTTTTTCTCTAGTTCTGTTTATGGTGAATGGTTAGGTGGATTTATTGCTCCATTTTTGCTCACATCCATAGAAGGACAGACGGTTATCACCAAGGTACATGAATCTGTGAGGGACAAGTTGAAAGTGGGAGATGTTCTGTTACAAATAAATAGAAGAGCTATCGAAGATCTTAGAGCAGAGCTTAGAAAATACACTGCTGCTTCTAACGAGCCTACAATCGAACGCAACATCAACAGTATGTTGACTAGAGGTAATTCTGGACTTTTTGATATAAGGGTTCGTAATGCAGAAGGAGAACGCAATGTGAGATTATCCAGAGCCAGTTTTCAAGCTTACAATTCATTATTTGAAGATGAGGGCGCATCCTATCAAATCAGAACAGCAGAAGGAGGATGTCAGATGGGATATGTTCATATGGGGAGACTAACTAGAGAAGAAGTACCAGAAATGTTTACTACTCTAAAAGATATGCCTGCCATTGTGTTGGATGTTAGAAATTATCCTAACGGTACTTTGTGGACTATGGTTGACTATTTGTATTCTGCTCCAATTAATTTTTCTGCATTCACTGCTCCAGATATCCGGTATCCAGGCAAACTCGATTTTTACCAACATAGCATAGGAATAGGAGGAGCAAGACCCTATGAAGGTAAGTTAATCCTACTTTTCAATGAAGAGACTCAAAGCCAAGCAGAATTCACAATCATGGGGTTAGAACTTCATCCAAATGCACTGAAAATTGGTAGTCAGACAGCAGGTGCAGATGGAAATATATCTACGGTCTATCTTCCAGGAGGCATCCGAACCATTTTCTCTGGTCTCGGAGTTTTTTATCCAGATGGTAGAGAGACCCAGCGCATAGGAATAGTTCCTGATATCGAACTTCTCCCAACCATAGAGGGCGTAAGAGCAGGCAAAGACGAAATGTTGGAATATGCTTTGAATTGTGAATTATTAGAGTTTACGAATACTGAGTCTGTTATCGAAAATAAAAGTAGTGTAGAGGTTTTTCCAAATCCTACGGCTGATTATTTGAATATTGTCAATAATAGAGCAGGAGTATACACTATTCAAGTGAGAAGTGCACTAGGAACACTAATGGAGGAACGTAATATCCAGAGTAATGATCGTTTGAATTTAGAAAATTATCCTAGTGGAATGTACTTTATTACTTTTTTGAATGGTAAACAAATAGTTGGGGTGGAGCAGGTGGTAAAGGAATGATTATTTTATCCTTTGATTAAAAAAAATCTCTAGTTGTGTTTAAAAAATTCTCCTTGAAGGATTTTTTAAACACAGCATTACCGCTTCTCAAAAACGTATTATTTTATCTGTACTGGTTTGAGAAGTGAAATACTTATCAATCTCATGACCTCATTTATCAACGACTAATTCTCTAGTAACCAATTGATTACTTGTGCTTAGTCTAATGAAATATACTCCATCACTCAATTCTGAGATGCTCCAATTCAAAGTAGTACTTTGCTGCTCCAAATCAACCGATCGCAATAACTTTCCTTGCAAATCAAAAAGCTGCAATTGAGCATCTTGGCTCATGTTTTTTAGATCAAATTCAATCGAAATAGTCTCGCTTGCTGGGTTCGGATGAATGGTAAAATCAAATTCAGGCTTAACGATTTGTTGAGTATTACTGACTAAGGGTTTAGTAGCGTACATCACATTTCCAGAAACAGGTGAAGTAGAGAGCAACTCAAAATAAGTAATATGCGGCTGCCCTTTACTGTCAACAGCAAGGGAGGTTTGTGCCCCTAAGCGAATATCACTCTCTGTATAGTCTAGCCAAGTATCAATTTGCCAACCTTCTTCTTCCAAAGTGGCGTATTTCATTACTTTTCGATCACCATAGCATAAGTGTAACTTCCCCGTTGCATCTTTGGCTAAAGAAGTCAAATTCCGAGAACCTGTGAATGCGATTGGTGCGTTGAAGAGCTCATCTACTACTTCTGATTTCCATTCGTCTCCTTCTAATCTAATGTAATGGACTTTGCCTTGTTCATTGCTAACTTGTTCGTAATAGGTAATGTGTGGAAGATTATTTTCATCTAATATCAAGGAAGCAAACATTCCTCCTTTATTAGCGGCTATGAAGTTGCGCCATTCACCAGTCTTTTTGTTTGCGTAAATTAAGTTGTCGCTTACGCTATCGTAAAAAACAATATGAGGAACATTGTCACTATCTACTTGAATGCAGGTGGAAAATTCATAATTCGTTGGTCCTGCCAAAATGGATTCCTTTGTCCATTGATTGCCATCATAAAAAGCATACTCTACGCCTTCGTCGCTTCCAAACTGGAAAGGGTCGATTGAACTGGTATGGATGTTATTATTATTGTCAAAAGTAATGGAATTGTCCCAACCATCGTGCCCTTCGCTTTCAACAACCAAGCCTTCCCATAAGACACCATCCCAACGATAAACGTATTCATTTTCTGTATCGTGATGATGTACCGCAATGGCAGGAAAGCCATTCGCATCAGCAGCAATTGCTAGTGGACCGTAGAAATAAGCATTATCTATGAAGGTTTCTTGGAAAGTACCATTTTCCAGTACTGCGTGTTTGATAAATCCATTTTGGCTCGTTTCTTCAAGCATAAATGCGATGTGCGGACGATCTTGTCCATCCACCACTATGGAGGGCTTGCCACCAAAGCCAACACTATCAATTTTCCATTGTTGGGCGATGAGAGAAGTAGAGATAAAGAGGAGGAATAAAAATAGCAAGGACTGTTTCATTGGACTAATGTTTTGTTTGTTCATCAAATATATCAAAAATAGCTTGCCCAATTTACATCGAACAAGCTACTCTTCTGTCATTTTTCGGCTTACTCATTTTTTGTCTAGTATCGGACAACTGCTAGTGGCATTTTCCCATCAAAATTACCCATCAAAACGGGCGTTTGCATACTCGCAGTGTATTTGCGAACATTCACTCTTGTGAAGTTAAACAACTCTTGTACATTGATGATGCGATCACCATTTTTATCCGCTTCACCTTTCAGTCCTCTGATGATAAAATAGCTGAAAACGCCTGAACGCAAACCACCATCTTCTAAAGAATATTCTTTTTCTTTAGAAGAGAGCAGCAAGGCTGTTCCACCTTTGGATTGCTCGAAGGCTTTGTAATAGTGCTCCAAACTGCGATCTACATTTGTAGAACGATAGGCGAGATAACCACCTGAATGACAGGCATCTGCAATGACTATTTTATGCTTAGCACGACTTTGATCAATCAATTCTTTGATCTCATCGTGGAGCAATTCGTTTCTCACGCCATCGTAATCAACGGGTAAAAAGGAAGACTCCAAACCATGTCCAGAAAAGTAGAATAGTGCAACATCATTTTCGTCTGCTTTGTGCAAAACGCGACGAATACTTTCGCGAATATTGCGATGCGTTGCGTTTTCGTCAATCAAGACGCGAATTTGGTTATCTGGTAATGCACCACCTTCTGGGCTTTTCAAGAAAGCATACAATTGATAAGCATCATCATCCGTGAAACGCAAAGAAGGCATATGCTCATAACTCCCAACACCTACGACAACTGCCCAGATTTTCACATCATTTCGAGTAGACGTCGAAATTTCAGGAGCGAAATTGGAACTAGTATTACGGTCGGTGTTTTGTGATTCGTTGTAAGCGTAGTGCTCGTCCGTTGACTTACCGTTCACCCAGATATCATCAGTCACCTTACCATCTGCGGCTACCAAGACACCTTTTCCATGTCGCTTATTCTTCTTCCAGTATCCCTCGTATTTTCCACCATTAGCATAGGTCATTTTTCCGTAGCCTTCAAATAGTCCTTTTACAAAATCTCCATCGTAAATATCGCCACTCGCCAAGTGATAAATACCTTTACCATGTGGTTCTCCTGCTGCCCACTCACCTTCGTAGCTACCACCTCTTGCAAATTCCATCTTACCAAAGCCTTGCAAACGATTTTGCTGAAAATTGCCTAGATAGACATCTCCGTTTTTATAAACTAGACGCCCTTTGCCTTGCCGGTATTGGTTTTCCCAATTTCCAATGTATTTGTTGCCATTGGAAAAATAGAGAATGCCTTGACCTTGGATTCTACCATTTTTGAATTGACCGACGTACTTTGCTCCACTTTTGTAAAGCATAGTACCTGCTCCGTTTTGGCAATTTCCTTTAATGCACTCTTGCGCATTGACGCTAAAAAGTGTGCCTAGCAAAACCAATAGTGTGATAATTGCGCTCCTCATGATCTAAAGTGTTCGAGTGTTTTTGAAAAAAGCGAATGCTGATGACTAACCAAACAGTACAATTTCAAGATTCGTTGCTGTTTGATTAATGATTTATGATAAACTGCTAGTGTGGTGTAAGCTAGTAAGGTGTAGGTAAGGTAAAAACTTTGTAAATGACATATTATTGTTTTAAGAAATGTGGATTTTGCTAACTTTAAGATTTTGTTTGAATACTTAACGATCTCTACTAATTTTGTTCTGCTTTTAAAGACATAAATGTAAATTGAATTATGAAAAAAATAATTTTAATGTTCTTGGCAATCAGCGTATTATTTGCTTGTCAAGAAAGTGCTAAAACAGAAAATACAGACAGCAAGAAAGAAGAAGTGGCAGCAGCTAATAACTTCGGGGAAACCATCACTGCAGATGATGCTATTTCCTTTGAGGAATTGGTTCAAAAAATGGAAGGGAGCGATTCGATGTTAGTGAAAGTACGGGGAACAGTAGAATCCGTCTGTCAAGCAAAAGGTTGTTGGATAAATATTGTTTCCAGTGAAATTGAGGACGAAATGTTCGTCAAATTCAAAGACTATGGTTTCTTCATGCCAAAAGATATCGCGGGGCAAGAAGTCATCATGGAGGGCTACGCATATCGCGAAGTCACACCAATTGATGAATTACGCCACTATGCGGAAGATGCAGGTAAAAGTGCAGAAGAAATCGCGGCAATCACTGAGCCAGAGGAAGAATTCAAATTCATGGCTTCGGGCGTAATTTTGTTGGAGGAGAAAGGAATGTAAGCAAGCCGCTGTCAATCGTTTTAAAATTATGAATCTTGTTTATCTCTCCTGCCAACTCATTACTATACTGCTCGTCATTGGTTTGGCAGGAGCGATTATTTTTGCTGCGCGGCGTACTTTTCAGAAAATCAAACTCTATCAAAGCCAAAACTACATCCAGTATTTACAGTTAGCGATCTTTTTTTGGCTGTTTTTATTGGCTATACTTGCTATGGGTGATATTTTTATGCTCTTTAGTCAGAGTCTCTATTTACTCATTTTTGCTTTCTGCCTTCCGCTTCTACTAATTATTATTCTAGCGTTCAATCGTACTTTCGGACGTCTGTTGCGCTTAGTACCCGCCACTTGGTTGATTCGGATTCAGGCTTTTCGGATTTTGTTAGAGCTGATGTTTTGGCTAGGCTACAAAGGAAATTTTATTCCTATCCAGATGACTTTCGAGTTTCTGAATCAAGACATTATTGTTGGCGTTACCGCACTTTTTGCAGCTTCGCTCTTTTTCGGTAAGGGACGATTCAGAAAACTGGAAGCTATTATTTGGAACTTCTTTGGGATACTGTTGCTTCTCAATTTGCTCATCGTTGCGTTTTATTCTTTTCCAAGCGGTTTTCAAGTGTTTGATTATCAACCTAATAGCACTTTTTTAGTAGACATTCCTTTTGTATGGATTATTGGCTTTTTGATTCCATTTGGTTTAGCAATGCACTTATTTTCGCTACGTCAAGTATTTTTGATGAATCCGCAGAAAAGAAATAGAATAATTGGAATAAGAAGATAGCTATGCAAATAAAACTTCACACCTTTGATCTTCGTCTCCGTCATACTTTCAGAATTTCTAGAGAGGCGCGTAATGTTCAGCAGAATTTTGTAGTTGAATTAGCGCAAGACGGTATTTCTGGTCTAGGGGAAGCTACTGCAAATAGTTATTATGGTATGACGATAGAAAGTATGACCAACCGACTAGGATCATTACGCAGTGAATTAGCAGCGTTTAGGCTAGAAACCCCTGAAAAATTTGAGGCTTGGCTACAAGAGAAGCTGCCAAATCATCCTTTTTTGAGATGTGCTTTGGATTCAGCTGCTAATGATTGGTATGGCAAGAAATTAAGAAGACCTTTGTACAAAGTTTGGGGACAAGAGTGGCACTCTAATATTCCAATGACCAATTACACTGTAGGAATTGATGAGATAGAAACGATGATTGCCAAAATAAAAGAAACCCCTTGGCCTATCTATAAAATCAAGTTAGGAACAGATCAAGATATTGAAATCATAGAGTCTTTACGCCAGCATACGAATGCTATTTTTAGAGTAGATGCCAATTGCGCTTGGTCAGTTGAGCAGACCATTGAATATTCCAAAATTTTGAAAAAATTAGGCGTGGAATTCATCGAGCAACCTTTGCCAGCCGAACAAATCGAAGCGATGCCTGAAGTCTATTCTAAAAGTGCCTTGCCGCTTGCTGCTGATGAGAGTTGTAGAGTAGAAAGTGATGTAGAAAAATGTGTAGGCAAATTTCATATCGTTAATATCAAATTGGTCAAATGTGGCGGATTAACTCCTGCTCGAAGAATGATTACTAAAGCTAAACAACTTGGAATGCAAGTAATGACAGGCTGTATGACAGAATCTTCTGTTGGTATTTCTGCCATCGCTCAGTTGTTGCCACAATTGGACTATGTGGATATGGATGGCGCATTGCTCTTATCAAATGATCCAGCAAAAGGCGTGAAGATTGAAAATGGAAAAATTGAACAACCTCTGAAATCAGGTAATGGAGTAGCGCTCAAAGAATGAAGAATCTATCCATTGAATGGCTCAACCACCACCAAATTTCTATCAATCACATCTATAATGCGCACCGTTGAAGCAGTTGGTAAAGAGGTAATGTGGCTCGTGATCGCATCCGCCTCTTTTAAGATTTTTCCATAGTAAAATTTAACTTTTCCATGTCCCGTTTGGTTGGCAGGAATGGTGACTCGCACCTCCGCAGTTGTGAACAAAATTTCATTCAAATCTAGATTTTCTCCTCTCGCTAATTTGGCAAAACGATATAACGCATAACCGACTACAATCATCGCTACACTTGCTATGATTGCCGCAATGATAATGCTGATAGTCAATGGTTTGCCACCTTGCAGTAAGAGCAAATTTGACCAACCGAAGAAAGCCAGAAAAATAATGACATTACGTGCAGAAAAGACGTTGTAAGAAGATTTTTGTTGCTCTTGTTCGGAAGTTGCAATGCGCAATTTTTTTTGCTGTTCTTCCAATTCTCCATCGAAATCTAAACCGAATAGACTCAAGACAAACTGAATGAAGCCCAGCACACTGAACACCACAGCAATGCCCCAGAACATTTGCGCTGTTGAACTCAATTCGCCCCACCAATTTTCGATATTCAGCATATTTAATTTTTAGATTGCTGGATAAGAAACCGCTAAAATCAAAAGTAAAAGAATTACGATTTATTGTACATCTTCTTCGACTAAAGACAAGTTTTTGTCGTTAAATGCGCATCAATACGAGTTTTGTGAATTGGTCGAGCACCTATTCCATTTTTCATACTCAATCCATTCTTAAGCCCTAAAAACTCTCCTTACCTTGCGGTTTTTTAGGGTTTTATGGCTATTGGGTTTCATGGTTGAAGCCACTCAACACAAAAGTTATATACTCATATCACAAGATCAACTTTCTCAGCAATGGAACACATCCAACAATACCAAAAAGCTTTCCTAGAATACCTAGCAGCAAATCCTTTTGCACAAGAACCCAAAGGCTTATACGAACCCATAGACTACATTTTAAATCTGGGAGGAAAACGAATGCGTCCCGTTGCGCTTTTAATGAGTTACGCGGTTTTCAAAAATGAGATAGAAAATGCCTTACCCGCAGCATATGCAATTGAGATTTTCCACAATTTTACTTTAGTCCATGATGATGTAATAGATGATGCACCTTTGCGTAGAAAACAACCCACCGTTCATGAAAAGTGGAATCTGAATACTGCGATTCTGTCGGGTGATGTAATGTTGGTTTATGCCTATGAGTACTTGCTGAAAACCGAAAATAAAGATTGTTTAGATGAAGTTATCAAAGCGTTTAATAAGGCTGCAATCGAAGTATGTGAAGGGCAACAGTATGACGTCAATTTTGAAACGCAAGGAAATGTGACCATAGAAGAATACCTCAAGATGATTGAGCTAAAAACTTCGGTTTTGTTAGCAGCTGCTATGAAAATCGGGGCATTAATTGCTGGAACTTCTCTGGAAAATGCAAATCATCTATACGAGTTTGGTAAAAATATGGGTATTGCTTTTCAGTTGCAAGATGATTATTTGGACACCTTTGGCGATCCCGAAAAATTTGGGAAAAAAGTAGGTGGAGATATTGCAAAGAATAAGAAAACTTTCCTCATCATTAAGGCTTTAGAAGTCGCTACTCCTGCCATCCGTAATCGTCTTCTAAAGTTGATGAACGACTCGACTAAAATAGAAGCTGTAAAAATCGCTGCGGTTACAGAAACTTTGCGAGAACTAGATGTTCCTGCACTTACCAAAGCCAAGAAAAACGAATATCAAATGCTTGCTTTCGATCATTTGAATGCCCTTCAAATTGAAACAGATAGAAAAGCTCCGTTGATTGAATTGGCTAATATGCTATTAGATCGAGAAGTTTGATATTACATACCGATGAAGACTAATTTCAAATAAGTTTATACCTTTGCATTTCAATTTAATTTAACGTGACTATTTAGATAAGACTGTAGTCAAAAAGACGGATCATTTGAGGGTTGGAAAGCTACCAGATTTCAGATGAAGACTAAAATAGTTTACAATTAATTATAAATAGATACCAATATGGTGGACTTATTTGATAAGTTGAAAAAAACGAACGGCGCATTACAACAATTTCAAACCAATATGACAGATGGCTATTTCTTCTTTCCAAAGTTGGAGGGAGAGATCGCAAGTCGTATGAAATTCCAAGGAAAAGAGCGCATTGTTTGGAGTGTGAATAGTTATCTAGGATTGGCAAACCATCCAGAAGTGAGAAAAGTGGATGCAGAAGCAGCCGAAGAATGGGGATTGGCTTATCCAATGGGTTCTCGTATGATGACGGGACAAACGGAGAAGCACGAGCAACTGGAGCGAGAGTTAGCCAAGTTTATGGGGAAAGAAGCATCTTTTGTACTAAACTTTGGTTATCAAGGAATTATGTCAATTGTAGATGCTGTTTTGGATCGTAAAGATATTGTGGTTTACGATAAAGATTGCCATGCTTGTATCTATGATGGCATTCGTATGCACCTAGGAAAGCGTTTGCCTTTTGAGCACAACGACATGGAAAGTTTTGCGAAGCAGATCGAAAGAGCAGATAAGTTGTCGAAAGAAACAGGCGGTGGAGTTCTAGTGATTTCAGAAGGTGTTTTTGGAATGCGTGGGCAGCAGGGTAAATTGAAAGAAATCGTAGCGTTTAAAAAAGACTACAATTTTCGTTTGTTAGTAGACGATGCACATGGTTTTGGAACATTAGGTGCAACTGGGCAAGGAGCAGGAGAAGCACAGGGTGTGCAGGACGAGATTGATTTGTATTTCAGTACTTTCGCAAAATCTATGGCGAGCATTGGTGCATTCGTCGCTGCCGACAAAGCAATTATTGATTATTTGCGATTTACGATGCGTTCTCAAATTTTCGCTAAATCCTTACCAATGCCAATCGTGGTAGGAAATATCAAGCGATTAGAGATGCTGAAAAATATGCCTGAATTGCGCGAAAAACTTTGGCGCAACGTGAATATGCTTCAAAATGGTTTGAAAGAACGTGGATTTGATATTGGTGCAACGAATAGCTGTGTGACGCCAGTTTTCATGCACGGAGAAGTTCCAGAAGCAGGTTTGATGGTGCGCGACTTACGCGAACAATACAACATCTTCTGCTCCGTAGTGGTCTATCCAGTCGTACCAAAAGGTGTCATTTTATTGAGAATGATTCCTACGGCTGCGCACACAGAGCAAGATATTCAGGAGACTTTGCAAGCGTTCTCTGAAGCAAGAGAAAAATTGCAATCAGGGTACTATAAAGAATTAGGAGAGCAGCATAAAGCGGCATTTGATAAGAATGCAGTGACTGCTTAATTCTATTACTAGAATATTAATTACTTTTGGGCATCAAAATCAAGCTAGATTTTGATGCCCATTTTTTTGCGATGACCTCTGAATCAATGAATAAACAAGTCAACAGATCATCATCAATACATGACATACATAATAAGCGGAATCCAACAAATGGGAATTGGTGTGCCTGATGCAGACGAAGCATGGGCATGGTATAGAAAATACTTTGGAACAGACGTACCGATTTTTGAAGAGGAAGCAGAAGCTGCTTTGATGTTGCCTTACACAGGTGGAGAGCCTAGAAAACGCTACGCGATTTTAGCGATTAATTTGCAAGGTGGCGGTGGTTTTGAAATTTGGCAATACAAAAGTAGAGTTCCACAACCTCCTGATTTCGAGCCAAACGTGGGAGATTTTGGGATGCTAGTTGGTAAGATAAAGAGCAGTGATGTAGAAAAAACGTATCAATTCTATCAAGCAGCAGGAATAGAATGGCTTTCTGAAATAAAAGAAACGCCCGAAGGACTCAAAACTTTCTTTTTGAAAGACCCTTACAATAACATCTTTCAAATTGTACCTTCCAACAATTGGTTTCAGACACCTAAGCGACACCTGACGGGTGGAGCTTATGGAACGATTATTGGTGTTTCAGATATGGATACTTCCATCAATTTCTACAAAGAAATTTTGGGTTACGATGTAGTCGTTTATGATGAAACGGGAACGTTTGATGATTTGAAGAATCTGCCATCTGGGAACTTGAAAGTGCGAAGAGCTTTGTTGCGCCATTCCAAAGGTAGAGTAGGGGCGTTTGCGCCTGTTTTGGGGAACAGTGAAATCGAATTAGTGCAAGCATTGGAACGCACACCTAGAAAAATTTACGAAGGGCGAATGTGGGGAGATTTGGGTTTCATTCATTTGTGTTTCGACATTAGAAATATGAATGCTTTAGGTAAAAAAACTGCATCCATGGGACATCCATTCACCGTCAATAGTGGAGATTTCGACATGGGCGAAGCTGCAGGACATTTTACTTACATCGAAGATCCAGATGGTACATTAATCGAATTTGTAGAAACCCATAAAGTGCCCGTAGCGCAAAAAATTGGTTGGTATTTGAATCTCAAAAATCGTGCACCAGAGAAACCATTGCCGCGTTTGGTATTGAAAGCGCTAGGTTTAAATCGGAAGAAAGACTGATAAAGTTCTAAGATTGGAATGTATTCAAAAAAGTGTATCACACAGAGTTCGCAGAGTATTGATTTTGAAGTAGTTACTAATCAGATTAGATTGATACAGATTAGTGAACACCCTCTCTGTGAGGATTAGTTTAAATTAGTGCAATCCGTATTCCAATCATATTCTACTATTAACTTTAATTGAAAATTCATAATTTACCATATCAAACCATATCAAACCATATCAAACCATATCAAACCATATCAAACCATATC
>JBCDFY010000095.1:0-25534 GCA_039176995.1 Bacteroidota bacterium | reverse complement strand
GTGCGTTCTGAAAAGGGAGTAAGAACTCATGTCTTTGCCCGTTTTGCTGCCGCTGTTATGATCATGTGTCTTGACTTCCTTTGAAATCAATTACATATTTGACTTTTTATTATTTGTCCTATTTTACTCTTAGTTCACATAGTGTAACGCAAGTCTTTTTAAATTTCATCCTGCCGCTTCGCGGCGAATAATCTGGGGGAGAGAGCGTCATCATGGGGCGTTACACCCAATGATGACGCACTCTCCAAAAGAATCTGCGCGCCGCAAGGCGCACCAAAAGAGGATTTAAGGATTAAGAGCATGCCTAGATAAAACTCTTGTTACACTATAATTAACACAATATAATTGATTGATTGATTGAGAGTAAATCACTTAAATCTAAGTCTATGAAAGTATGATTTTAAGAATATAAGAGACTGAAATCAAAATTTTTCCAAAGATGTATGGAATTGAATTTGTATTGCATGAATTTTGAGCAGAAATGTAAAAAGATAGTAGTTTGAATTAAGCGTAACTTAATCGATACGCTTAATTCCATTTATTTTTTCTACTTCACAAAACTCGTGATAATCTCCTTAATTTCCTTTGACTTCGTAGCAGGATCAAGAGAGAATAAATACTCATACAATCGCTTATCTTCTACTTTATCTTTCAAAGTTAAGTCTTTGTCTTTTGCAAAAACCTTATCCCAGCTCTGACGAACATCTGCCCACATATTTTTATTAGCCCCCCACCAATCAATGGCTGCTTGGCATTTAGCGTCATCCACTTTTTTGTAGACATTCAAACCCTTCTCCTCTGCTACTACAAAATCCTCTTCTCCTGCTTTTCTCTTCACCTTTAGGTTATCTTGATCATGTATCCATCCATCTTTAGTGATTTCGATATGATTGCCTCTCACACTTACATTGTAGTCCTTACGCTGCGTATACTCTCGTCTTGGAAGTGGCGCATCGGTCATGTTCATCCAAAAACTCTTTCCATCTACGTGTACCCAAGTAGCAGAACCTTCGTAGCGAGGGCTATCATCCACTTGAAATACTTTCTGCGTCCACTGCCCAGCTACATCCTCCTTCGATTTCTTCTGATACAACCAATTGTTGTCTCCGTTAAACATATAAAGATCGCGGTTTTCAAACAACCAATCTTCTCTCCAATGCTTAATTATGAACTGCTCGTCTTCTTTTCCAACTAATAGCAAGTGCTGAAGCATGAGCTTGTCATCATCACTTCCTTCAATGAGTTGTATCCATTCCATTCCGCCTGTACGTTTAGTACGCGATGGTTCGTAATCTATTTCCTCAGAGTAGCTGAAGGTCTCTGCAAAGTTGAATTCTATTTCGTAGCAACCACACATTTTTTTGATTGCGGCTACATCTTTTTCCTTTTTGCTTTGAGCATCTGCCATGCTCATTGTGAAAAGTACAGATAACACAATTAAAACTATGTTTCTCATATTATTATATTAATTTTATTTAGACTTAATCAATATTGCAAATTTAGAACATCAATGCTAGAAAGTCCAATTTTTCTTTTCACAAAATTGACAGGAAAGCAATGTAAATATTTTGTTTAACTAGCATTCATAGACGAATAGATAAATTCTAAAGGACTACTACTGCTTAGTCAAAACCAAAATGACCAGTAATTTGCATAGTCCTAGCGGGACGAACTATAGGTAGTACTTTTCTAATGAATCGTTTTAAGCTCTGGAGGTGCGCACTACAGCTCGTACCTAACTTTTACGTATGGGCGACACTTAAAAACACCTTGGATATACTTTCTACCTACATTCCATCCCTACGGGATTTTACTAGCCAAATCAAACTTGACTATGCATTGTAACTATCTATCTAACCACAAGATGACTCAAAAGATTGGTAGGTGTAGTCATGAGTGATGTCCTTATAAGGGTTAATTAATAGAGTTTGCATTATAACTAACGCATTACACATCCAACTGCTCCAAAAAAGCCTCCGCCGCATCCAAATGCGCTTGCCGCTTTTCTTCCGACATCTTATCATAAGTCCTTACGAGCATACCTAAACGAGGATTTTTGTTGAAAAAATCTCTATTGATGTGCATAAATCTCCAAAACAAACCATCCCAACTTTTTTGCCAATCGCCAGAGGGATAATTGCTCATTTTTTTGAGGTAATTAGAGCCACTGATGTAGGGCTTAGTGGCAAAGAAGCCACCGTCCGAAAATTGGCTCATGCCATAGACATTCGGTACCATCACCCAATCGTAAGCATCAATGAAAAGTTCCATGAACCAGCGATAGACCTCATCGGGATCGAATTCGCAGAGCAGCATGAAATTGCCTAAAATCATCAAGCGTTCAATGTGGTGGCAGTAGCCTGTTTGAAGGACTTTTTTGATGGTTTGATCAATTGGTGGAATGCCAGTACTGCCATCATAGAAACTAGCAGGAATTTTGCGCTCGAAGCCCCAAAAATTCATAGTTCTGGACTCATTGCCTTTGCATTCGTACATCCCTCTTATGAACTCTCGCCAACCAATAATCTGTCTAACGAAACCTTCGGTAGAGTTGATTGGAATATCGTTTTCTTCCGCAAATTTTACACTTTGGTCGAGTACTGTTTTCACGTCTAGCAAACCCACATTGATTAAAGGAGAAAATAGACTATGATGCAAAATTAGTTCGTCTTTTACAATGGCATCTTCATAGTCACCAAAATGGTGAAAACGAATTTCTAGGAACTGCTGAAACCAAGCCTGCGCATCTTTGTAAGTCATTGGATATCTAGGATTACTGGACAGTTCTCCATAATGCTTATCAAAGTGCTGCTCAACATACTCAACAGCTTCTTCCCAGTAACTATTCGAGGATGGTAGATTCACACTTGGCGGTGTTTTCCCTTTGGGATATTTCTTTCTGTTCTCGGTATCGAATGTCCATTTTCCACCAGCAGGTTTTTCATCTAGTTCCATCAGAATATCTAACTTCTTTCGCTGCTGTTTATAAAAAGTAGTTTGAAAAAAGGACTTTTTATCTTTTCTGAAAAAAGGCTCAAGATCAGCTTTGGTGGTCAGAAAAAGTGGATTTTCATGAATAATCAATTCAAAACTAAAATCTTTGCTCGCACTTCGGATTCTACGGTTGAGCCACTCATCTGTCGGGTCAATATAATGTAGTTCCTCCACTTCTTGCTGCTTGGCAATTTCAGGAATCAGTACTCGAATATCCGAACGATCTTGTTGACTATCAATGTAATGTACTTCTATATCTCGGTCAGATAAATGAGCTTGCAGTGCTTTCATCGTAGCTCGATGGAAAGCTATTTTCTGCTTATGAAAAGCATAATGCTTGAAGAATAGAAATTCTTCTATCAAATAAATAGCATCGCAAGTTTCAAATATTTCATGCTGTTGGAAAAGTTGATGTGGGAAAAGTAGTCCTATTTTATTCATGGAAGTCAAGCTGATTTGTATTCTAATACAGCTAGAACCTAATTTGGAAAAAAAGGTTCTTCGACAATTTAAAAGTGGACACAAATTGAAAACCGAGCGTTTCGTTTCCAAAACTCCCAGAAAGTCTTTTTTCAAAGGTGAAAAGACTTTCTGCTTAAGGAGTTTTTAAGGGAGAAAAGCATGAAAAATTATAGATTTTTATGCTTTTCTCCCTCAAACTCCCTTTGGAGCAAGCAAAAAATCCTCCTTGCGTAAAGTCCGTATGGAAAAGATTTTTTGTTTGCGACTACACGAATTTTAAATAACGTGTCCACTTTTGAATTCAGCAATGAAGTAAAACTATTTATGAAATTGACAGAAAAACAATATTAATTTCTTGCATGACTGGGACCCATAGACTTACATTTGTATCATAGTTTAATTTAGACTAATTAAAAATAAAACGAGTATGAAATATCAATATCTAGTTTTACTTTTTCTATTTTCACTGGCTCTATCGGCACAAGAAGGAAATGAATTAATAGGGAGGGATTTTTGGAAGACGATGCCTGATGTGGAAGCGGTCAAAGCAAAAATCAAGGAAGGCAACGATCCTGTGGCACTCAATCGCTATGCTTTTGATGCAATGACTTATGCTATTCTTGAAAATGCACCCATGGAAAGTATGAAGTATTTGCTTTCAATTGAGGGTAATGAGGTAGATAAAATCACACATGACGGCAGAAATTATTTGTTGTGGGCGGCCTACAAAGGCAATGTGGACTTGGTGAATCATTTGATTGAAAAAGGTTCTGATGTGAACTTGGTGGACGATCATGGTTACAACTTGATTTGTTTCGCTGCGGTAGGTGGACAGCAAAATACGCAGCTGTACGATATTATTTTAGCCAATGGAATTGATGTCAAATCTACCAATCGTTCGGGTGCAAACGCACTTCTGTTGCTTGCCCCTAGCATCAAGGATAAGGCAGTAATAGAATACTTCACCAAAAAAGGACTGGACATCCACGTGAAAGATCATGACGGAAATGGAATATTCAATTATACTGCTCGGAAAGGCAATATAGATTTGATGAAGCAACTAATGAAGATGGGCGTGGAGTATAAATCCTTGAATAAAAAAGGAGAAAATACGATTATGATAGCGAGCCAAGGTTCAAGAGGATATACAAATACGTTGGAAGTCTATCAATTTTTGGAGGAACTAGGTATGGAAGCAGACATTGTGAGTTGGGAAGGCAAGACACCACTCCACAATATTGCTTACAGTGTAAAGGATATGATAATTGTGGATTATTTTCTCACTAAAGGCGTAAACATCAATCAGTTGGACAAAGAAGGCAATACTGCTTTTTTAAATGCTGCGAGAGGGAACAATTTGGTAATGGCAGAAAAGCTGCTTCCTTTGGTGAAAGACATTAATCATCAAAACCACGATGGCTATACGGCACTACATCATGCGGTGAGAAGAAATTCAACAGCATTATTTGATTTGTTGGTAGAAAAAGGAGCGGATCTGGCAGTAGTGGATAGCAAAGGGAATAACTTAATATATCATATCTTCAAGGCATACAGCAGTAGAAATGAAGATGCTTTCCATCAATTTTTATCTGTGGCGAAAACACAAAATTTAGCAGCAGATAAAGCATTCGAGGCAGGCCATACGCTCGCTCACCTTGCGGTTGATAAAAACGCAAAATTATTGTTAGAAAAAGCCATCGAATTAGGTGCAGATGTTAATCAAAAAAACAGCGATGGCTTAACGCCTCTTCATCTAGCTGCCATGAAAGCAACGGATGATGAACTGCTCACTCTGCTATTGAAACATGGCGCGGACAAAAGCATCCTAACCGATTTTGATGAAAGTGCATTCGATTTAGCTTCTGAAAACGAGATGCTTAGCAATAAGGAAATTAATGTTGAGTTTTTGAAATTGGATTAGTTCTAAACATATTAAACCTTTAATCGCAGAGGTCACAGAGTTAAATACACAGCGTTTCACAAAAAATATTGACTTTGTGCACTTTGCGGTTAAACTCATATCACCACTAAAATTATGAAAAAAATAACTAAAATCATCTTACCTATCCTTGGATTGTTCATATGGTCATCTTCTTTTGTCCTATTAAATCCAGAAAGCAGCACGCAACAATACAAATGCATGGTGCAACTGAAAAATTACAGAGGACACGGTGCGTACATCATTGTTTCTGTTTTGGATAAAAATAAGGAATACGTCAAAACCTTGCGCGTACTCGGCGATGACGAAGAATGGTATCCAGACTTATCGGAATGGTGGTCATTCCGCAGCAAAAATGACAAACCCGATATTGACGGCATCACAGGAGCGACGATTGCAGGAGGCGAACGCTCTATCTTCGTTTTGGAAATTGATGAAGCATTGATCGGAGAAGGCAATTCGCTCCGCTTTGAAACTGCTGTAGAAGATCAAGAATATCACACTACGGATTTGGAAGTACCAATGACTAAGGAAGCATTGAATGGGACTTTTGAAGGCAGCGGATATATTCGGTATGTGCGGATGATTGCGAATAAGTAGTAAGTGATAGGTAGTAGGTGATAGGTAATAAGGACGACCGTTAATTAGAAATTTAGGTTCGTGAACTAGCCAATACCTAACACCTAATACTTACTACCTAATACCTAGATTAGTAAACATGGGAAGGATCATCAATATCTGGAGATACAGTCACTTTGCGTTGGCAGTATCTTCTTCTATTTTTGTTTTGTTGGCAACAATTACGGGCATTTTCTTAGCGTTCGAGCCAGTAGAGAAAGAGTTACAGCCCTTCAAAGTGAAAGGAGCAGATGAACTGAGCCTCGCGCAAGTCATAGACACGCTGCAAGCAAAATATGATGAAATATTGATGTTAGAAGTGAACGCCAATCAGTTCGTAGCAGTGGATGTATTTAGTATGGAAGAGGAGTTGAATGGTAAATTTTACGTCAACCCTTTTAGCGGTAAAAAAATAGGCGATATTCCTGAAAAGCGTCCGATTTATGAGTTTATGACGGTTTTGCATCGGTCGTTGTTTCTGAAATCGATTGGTCGTATTTTTGTTGGGATTACTTCTTTTTTGTTGTTTTTGATTGCGCTGACAGGTTTTATCCTTTTTGTGAGAAGACAACGCGGCATAAAACATGTATTTGATAAATTAATCAAAGAAAGTTTTGCGCAACACTTCCACGTTGTTTTGGGTAGATGGATGTTGTTACCGATACTCGTGATTACGCTGACGGGTGTTTATTTATCTTTACTACAATTTGAACTAGTCCCTAGTATTGAGTTAGAACCAGAGCAATTTAGCTCAGAATTGACGACTAATCCTGAATTGACATTTGCTGAATTTGATATTTTCAAAAACACAAAACTGCATGAAGTACGGAGCTTAGAATTCCCTTTCTCGCCAGACGTAGAAGACTTTTTCACATTGAGCCTAAAAGACCGTGAACTCAAAGTCAATCAAAAAACGGGCGAAATCGTTGAGTCCCTCTCCTACCCTTTTGTGGATCGTCTTTCCACATTGAGTTTCAATTTGCATACAGGTACAGGCAGCTTACTTTGGTCTTTGGTGCTTGCCATCGCTGGCGTAAATATTTTATTTTTTATGTATTCTGGTGCGGTGATTTCTTACAAGCGAATTACTTCAAAAGTTAAAAATAAATTCAACGCAGATGAAGCAGAGTACATTATTTTGGTTGGCTCCGAAAATGGTAGCACGCGACAATTCGGAAAGATATTACAGGAAGCATTGCTAAAGCTCAACCAAAAAGTTTTCATAGACGATCTCAACAACTTCAAAGCCTACAAGAAAATGAGAGAGTTAGTCGTACTGACTTCTACTTATGGCATTGGAGAACCCCCTGCTAATGCCAACCAATTTTTGGCTCACCTTCAAGCTACTTCCATTCAAAAAAACACTAATTATGCAGTAGTGGGTTTTGGTTCATTGTCCTATCCTGATTTCTGCCAATACGCCTTGGATGTGGATACTGCACTTGCCCAACAAGCTGCTTTCCAACAATCTACTGCTCCTTTTTTGATTCACAATAAATCCTACACGAGCTTTAAGACCTGGGCTGAAAAATGGAGTATAATTAAAGACCTACATTTGGAGCTTCCAGCTGAATTGAGTGAAAAAAGAAGTGAGTTGCACTCTTTCACAATCTTAAAAAAGCAGATAGTGAATGATGGCTTTAGCGAAACTTTTACTCTACTTTTAAAACCTAGTACTAAGCAATTCCAATCGGGTGACTTACTGGGTATTTCACCACCTAACGATCCAGTAGAACGCCAGTATTCGATTGCTAAGGTGGAAAAGAACCAGCTTTTGTTGAGTATTAAAAGACATGAAAAAGGGCTTTGCTCTAACTATTTGTACCAACTCGCAGTAGGAGATCAATTCAAAGGAAGCGTTCAAAAAAATAAAGACTTTCACTTAATCAAAAAGGCAAAAAATATCTTACTCATTGGAAATGGAACGGGAATAGCCCCCTATTTAGGTATGATTCGAGAGCCGTCTAAGGCTAAGATACAATTGTATTGGGGTGGACGAACGCCTACCTCTTTTGAGCTATACAAAAATCGAATTGAAAAGGCAGTGCAAACTGGTCATTTGGCTTTTTATCAGATTGCTTATTCCAGAACAAATGGGCAGTACAGATACGTGCAAGATTTATTAAGAAGGGATGGTGAAATTGTTGCCAGTCAGCTTCAAAGTGGTGCATATTTCTATCTCTGTGGTTCTATTGCTATGCAAAATGGGGTGCTGGAGTTATTAGAAGAACTCTGTCAGCAGTATTTACAAAGTCCACTTAGTTTTTATCAAAATAGAGGGCAGCTTTTGATGGATTGCTATTAAAAAACAACTGATCGCATCAGTAAATATATTCTTAAATAACTTTAGACACTACTTCAATCGCTATCATCTAGAGTCCTAGATTGATTAATAATTTCTATTTTATCAATATTTGTAGAACAAACTAAAGAAAGACAGGTTAGGTATGCAGTACTCTTAAAGAATCATGCTTAATAGGAATTTAATCTTAATGGTTTTCACTGTGGATACTTAAGAATCACAGTGACGCCAGTAAGAGCTTGTCTAAAAAATTTATATACCTGAAAATCAATAGTTTGTGGTTCACGCCTGAGGCGGACACATCTACCTGAGAAAGAATTTATGAGCTTAGCTCCCGATAGCTATCGGGAAGTGAATAAATTATTTAAATAGCAGGTTCATAAATCATTGGTTATCAGTATTATAAGATTTAAATAAGCTCTAAAGCATAAAAATATAACATGATCAAATTAATCTTCTTTTTACTACTATTCTTGACACTTTACAATGGACAGAATAATTCAGATTTGTCTACTGCAGCATATTGTGCAACTCACGACGTGTCTGAACTAGCCTTAAATAACAGATACTCTACGGGCGAAAAATATTTGACTATTAGTAATATAAAATCCAATAAAATAACGCAAGAACTTACTTTTGAAGTGTCTTGGGACAGTTCTTGGAGGATGAAGGACAGCCATGATGCTGCTTGGATATTCATTAAAATGCAATCTAAAACAGGGATCTGGCAGCACTTCAAAATAAGGCCAGGAAGCGTAAAAATCCTAAAAGATTTCAGCTTGAATTCGGCAGAGCCAACAATAACAATGACCGAAGATGGGATTGGGTTTATGATCTATCGAAATAAGGAAGGAGCGGGTGATAACCATTGGCAAGTCGCAGTAGATTTATCATTAGACGAAACTAATTCTCCAGAGAGTTTTCGCGTAATGGGATTGGAAATGGTCTATGTTGCCGATGGTGCATATGAACTAGGGACTTTGAAAGGAGAAAAAGATCGACGAGAAGTACTGACACCAGGCGCAGGCGGTGCCCCTTACAATCCATTTTTCACTTTTGACAGTAATAGAAAAGATAATTACGGTGGCATATTTAAAGTAAGCTCAGAAGAGGCCATCACAATTGGAAAAGAAGATGGCAATCTATTCTGGCTGGATGCTAATATTCCGGGTACGAATACTTTTTCAGGCACTCCAGAGGGTAGACTTGAAAGAGATTTTCCTAAGGGCACGCAAGGCTTCTACCAAATGAAATATGAGTTATCTCAACAAGAATATTGTGACTTTCTGAATACACTTACCCTAGCTCAACAAACACAACATGATCTTACTAAGGTGACAGAATTTAATCGTCCTATTGCAGACTACAGGAATGCTATTGTAAAGGAAAATGGGCACTTCAATACTAATCACCCGAATCGTCCTTGCAATTTCATTTCTTGGATCGATGGCCTAGCCTACGCAGACTGGGCAGGACTTAGACATATGACAGAGTTAGAATTTGAAAAAGCGTGTCGAGGATCTCAACCCGCAATTTATAGAGCATACGTTTGGGGAGTGAACGAAATTGAAGAACGGAGCAATATGGAATTTGTAACCACTTTCTATAGCGGAAATAAGATAGCATCAAAAGAAGACGGAAGCGAAACGGTTGATGGAAATATACACGCCAGTATGTTTTCCTACAGAAATTTCATTGATGTCTGCACCCCACAAGGTAACTTCTATGATCCTAAGTCGGATGGTTGCCGATCCTTCACAGGAGGCGATCAAAAGCGTGGACCCGTAAGAAAAGGCATTTTTGGTGTCACTTCAAATGGAGATCGAGTAAGAGCAGCAGCAACTTACTACGGCGCAATGGAAATGGGTGGCAATCTTCAAGAGCCTGTCGTCACAGTAGGACATCCCTCAGGTAGGAAATTCCGAGCGACACATGGCAATGGTGAACTTACTGCCGCTGGCTTTGCTGATAATGAAGATTGGCAGCCAATTGATGGTCAGTATGCTTTTGGCGGAAGAGGAGGGTGTTGGAAGTTTCACGAAAACCATGCTCGTACTGCTGATCGATTCAAAGGACTCCGTACCAATCCCAATCGCCGAGCATCGCATATTGGATTCAGAGGCGTGAGAGGGCTGTAAGAAATTCAAAAACGGACACAAATTGAAAAACTAGCATTTCTTCTCCGTAACTTGAAAAGAGTCTTTTTTCAGTTCCAATATTTATCTAGGGTTTTACGAAGTATTGATCTGAGTCAGAAAATAAATGTACACTTTGATTTTCCGTTTTTACCTGAAACTCGCTATTTGCAACACGCTCGAGTTTCAGGTAAAAACGAAAAATGTACATTTATCTTCTTGACGTTCCTTAAATATAGGGTATTAAGTAAGCAAAATCTAGCTATCAAGGCATAAAATCTAGTATTGTTAGTGAGTTAATAGTTCCAAAATTCAAGTTTTACCACAAAACTTTTAGTCCTAATACTTAATTCCCAATACTTCGTATACGACTAATATTTATCGGTAAAAAAGACTTTCTACTAGAATTCACACTATGCTATTACAATGCCTTAATTAGAGTTACAGAACATAAGTTCAAAAACACTGTTAGGTCAGAGTTCATTTAAAGTACAAGTGCTGTTTCTGAAGTAAAACGTTTAGAATGTGTCTGAAATTCAGTTTGTCTACTGACAATACTAAAAATCAAGCATATTCTGCTTGTTTCCAAGTTGCAGCATATCCTTTTTTATTAGTCACTACACATTAAATTTGAAATTTATGAGATTTTTATCATTCGCCTTGCTAAGTATAACTATGATGCTATCAATCGTAGCATGTGAGCCAACTGTTCAGCAAAACATTGTAGAGAAGGCACAAGAAACGGAGAGCCTTTCTACTTTGGTGAGTGCTGTACAAGCAGCAGGATTGGCAGAAACACTAAGTGGAGAGGGTCCTTTCACAGTTTTTGCACCAACTAACGAAGCATTTAAAGCGCTACCTGATGGTGTTCTGGAAGATTTACTGAAACCAGAAAACAAAGATCAGCTCGCAGCAATTTTGACTTATCACGTCGTACCAGGAAAAGTGATGTCCACTGATCTTGAAGATGGACAGACGGCAGCTACGGTACAAGGAGAGGAGATCACTGTTAGTACCACCGATGGAGCAAAAATTAATGGCGCTTCTGTCACTACGGCAGACATAGGCGTATCAAATGGAGTTGTTCACATCATCAATCAAGTAATCTTACCACCATCTGTAATCGCTGAAATGGAAGCTGCTGCTAATGCTAAAAATATCGTAGAATTGGCGGTCGGCTCTGAAAGTCTATCTACTTTGGTCGCAGCTGTAAAGGCAGGTGGATTGGTAGAAACGCTAAGCGGAGAAGGTCCATTTACCGTTTTTGCACCAACTAATGATGCGTTTGCTGCTCTGCCAGACGGTGTTTTAGATATGTTGCTAAAGCCAGAGAACAAAGATAAGCTAACGGCAATATTGACTTATCACGTGGTAGGAGGAAAGGTGATGTCTACTGATCTGCAAGATGGTCAAACCGCAGCTACGGTGCAAGGAGACGAAATTAAAGTAGACTTATCTGATGGCACAAAGATTAATGATGCTGCAGTAGTAACTGCCGATGTGGAAGCTACTAATGGTGTCGTCCACATTATTGATAAAGTTATTCTTCCACCTTCTCTAGAGTTGTAAGAGGAAATTGTTCGGCTCTCCGAGCAATTTAGTAGAGGAAGAAGATTATACACTCTTCTTCCTCCACCAAGCCTTTGTAATAGACCTAAATTTTATCGTTCTGATAGCTAATATTTTATGAACTTACCGTTGAAATAATTTATTCACTTGTCGATAGCTATCAAGAGATAAACTCATGAATTCTTTTTGAGGCAGATGTGTCAGCTTCAGGCGCGAACCGTAAACTACTGACGATCAGTTGAATAAATTTTTAAACAAGCTCTCAGTAAACTGTAAATCAAATAACGCTCAATTTTTCTTGGCTCAATTTGGGTTTCAAGTTACAGTTTACATCTCAAAATATCAGTAGTAATCAAAGAATGATAATTAACGTATTTTGGATTGAAAAAGGCATCAAGGAAAAGATTTTGCTAAATAATCTCAGTTAATTGTTGTGGCCAATTTTTCACAGCAGCAAAACTCCATCTCGTTATCTGGGCTTTTTTGTACTTTCAGTAATCCGTCTTCGTGTAATAAGTACAAATAACGATACACTGTAGTGTAACTTACTTTCTCCCCATTATTCTTCATCAAGAGGTACAGATTGATAGGTGTGATGAAGTCACCTACAGTCATTAACCAATTGAGAAAAATTTTTTTTCGTTCTAAGGTTTTTGCTTTTCGCTGTTTCATAAATCTTCTACTTTTGAAGTTTTGATTCTAAGAAAATTTGTCTTCCTATACATTGTCCTCAGTCTTTGCTATTCATAATTCGCTCTGCCTCATAAAGAAGATAGGCTTGATTTAGTATTTCATTAAGTTCTTTCAATTCATTAGTAGAAAAAAGAAATCTAAATCCTTTAAATGGGGTCAAAATCTGTACACAACGACAATTAGGATTTACGATTCCTCCATACTGCTTATAATTGTGACTCAATATATCTATGAATTTTAATAAATCTTTTTCGGTTTGGTCAAAAGAAAGAGTACCATAAGCGATATGGAAAATTTTGCAGCAGCTACAATACACTACATAACCTTTGCTGCCTTCATAGAGGATATTTTGTTGATGTTTGCCATCTCTTTTGGATGCTCTCATGTGCTAATGCTTTTTTTGTTCGTAGTTCGATTAATACTACCTCTTCTTAAAGAAGAATATTTTTTAAGTAACCGTTTCCGAAATAAAAGGGATGCAAGGCAAACGAATCATGAACTTAAACCAATTCATTTGCTCAATACTCTTTCACTTTCTTTCACCTTGCTTCCGAGAAAACATCTATCAAATTATGTAAACTCAACTGATGAGCAGAATGATCGTAATGTCATCAGCATCGAAATTACCTGAACTAGAAAAACCCATTTTACTTGGCTATTTATTGCTTGTAAAACTCAATGAAATAGACTTGGAATTGGGAATTTTAGAAATGGAAAAGGTTAGGAACAGCAAAAACTGCTCCTAATTTACCTCTCATTTAAAAAAACTCGAACTCTGTTATTCTTTATTGGCTATGGAGAAAATGGACTTGACAGCCTCGCAACCATACGAAACCGTCAAGACTAAGACTACTTTTTTATCATAACTTTTCGACTGATTGAATAGTCGCCTGCTTGGATATTTAGAAAGTAGGTTCCCATTGGAAAGTCTGGTAATACAAAGGTGCGCGCATTCAAACCTTTGTTTCCATTAGTTTGAGTTGTCCATACTATTTGCCCTGATGGGTTGTAAAGCTCTAGTTGAACATTTTGATGAGCCTGTTTTAAACTGTAGGTAATATTCAGGTTTTCTCTTACCGGATTTGGGAATATTTGTGCATCTTCAAAAGTGCTATTAACTTTTTGGACACTAGAAACGGTGCCTAGCTCACTTAATTCAAAAGTAGCAGTCCCAGTAGAAGAACCCTCGAAGTCAATAAATACCATTTTGTAGAGTTTACCTTCAGCAGTTTTTACTACGTAAGTAAGATCTTCTGGTAGAATCCAGCCTTCTGAAAAACTGAAATTTTTCCAATCGAAACCTAGCGCATCTAATTCTGAAGAGAATTCAATTTCAGTATCTGCATTAACCTCGGCAGGATCTGTACCTTCTATCTTAGCAACTTCTACTCCTGGTGCAGATAGAATTCCTGTAACGAAGTAATCTAAATCTCCACCTGTGCCTGGATCGAATAAAACGGTTTGATAACGCGTGTACAAAAAATCAAATCCATCAATCTCTAAGTTCAATGCCTCATTGGAAGCAAATGAAAAAGGAATTAATCCACTAGAATAATTGTTTTTGTCAATAGCCGCTATTTGCTCATTTTCTCCATTCAAATCTGCGTGCTTGATATTATAAACCGTCGCATCTAATGTTTCAATCATGAATTTTTTAAACTCTCCTGAACGCAGTTTAATGATGAAGACATCATCACCAACTACTTGTCGGGTAGCAGGATTGTAAACTCCCCAACCGTAGTCTAATGGATTTTCGGGTACAAGATTTACATTCAAAGCACCATTTGCCCAGCTAATTTCATCGTTATAAAGACGAACGAAATTAGTATCAAAAGTGGTTACAGATGCAAAGTCACTCGTTTCTGCTAGGTAAAGTTCAACGGCTGGAGCAGGTGCACCAAAAGATAGATTAACAGCTTCATTGACATGAATACCAGCATCTTGCAAACCAAAAGCAGTAAACATCAAATCCCAATCTTCACTTGAGATGGTAACTCCAGTTTTGCTATCCAAATCATAAAACTGTTGGTTAGCATAGCTTCCGCCTGTTGAAATCTGCTCGAAGGTCTGCCCAAGCAATGTAGCAGTGAAAAATATACTTAGTAACAATGGTAGAGTTTTCTTCATTTTGCTCTTATTCTTATTTAGACAAAATCTATATAAATAACATCACAAAAATAACACGCTTGGAGACTAAAAAAAATACTGAATTGTGGGTAGAAGAGTAGAAAAATTAGGTATCGTTTTACTTAAAATTAGGTATGGTAATTCAGTTGGATACCTAATTAGTTACCAACTAGAAAAAAAGCCATCAGCATTTTAAACACTGATGGCTCTTATTATCTAGTCTAACTGACTTCCTACAACTTCACAAATCGTCTCACCCAAATCTGATCTCCACTTCTTGCTTGCAAAATATAAGTACCTTGCTGTAAATACCCAACCGAAATCGTCGGATTTGGTGTGTCATAGCTACTCACCAATTGCCCGATATGATTGAACAATAACAATTCGACATCTTGTGTACCTGCCACATCCAATTGCCAATTCAACTGCTCCTGAACAGGATTCGGAGAAAGCTGGAATTGTGCAGCTTCGCCGATGACATTTGATGTACTTGTGATAACTGTCAGGATATCAAAAGTTAAGTCTATATCTGTTCCACCGTCATTGATCGTAGAATTTTCATCCTTAACACCTGGCTGATGCTTCAATACGATTCGGAACGTACCATCAGTATCCATTGCACTGGAAGTTGTCCAAGAAGTGGATAGACCAACTGGTAAGTTATTTTCATCGAAATCATTGTAATTGACTGCATCATCGCGATTATCTGCGTTGCCATCTCCCGTTGGATCAGCAAAGTAACCATCTGTCCAAGCAAAGAAGAATTGATGTTCATCATCTTCTTCCATAATCTCTTCGGTGATGTCTTCCCCTTCTATCCCGTTCAATAATTCAACTGTAAGCGTATATTCTTTGTTTTGCTCCAGTGTAATATCATTTAAAATTTGTAAGTCTAGTGGTCCTTGACCATCTGGGTCTTGTGCACTTGCTGTGATTGGCGCGCCACCGTCCGCAGGTGTCCACGTCAAAGTGACATCGGTGATGACTTCTTCCTCATTCTCACATGGTGGTGCATCTGGATCTTCGTTCACACGGATGACGAAGGTCAAATCTATATCTGTACCACCATCGTTGATGGTAGAATTTTCATCTTTTACCCCTGGTTGATGTTTCAACACGATTCGGAATGTACCTTCGGCTGTTTCTTCGTCGCATTCGGTTTCCCAATCTGTGGAAAGACCAACTGGTAAGCCGTTTTCATCGAAGTCATTGTAATTAATTGGGTCGTTACGATTATCCGCATTTCCATCACCCGCTGGACTTCTGAAGATTTCATCAGTGAAGGCAAAGAAGAACTGATGTTCATCGTCTTCTTCCATGATTTCCTCTGTGATGTCTTCTCCTTCAATGGAGTTAAGCAATTCAACAGATAGAGTATATTCTGTACTTTCTGTCAAGTTGATTTCGTCCAAAATCTGTAAATCCAATGGACCTTGACCGTCTGGGTCTTGCGCGCGAGCAGTAACCACGTCGCTTCCATCAGCAGAAGTAAAAGTCAAAGTCACATCGGTAATAACTTCCTCTTCATTTTCACATGGTGGTGCATCTGGGTCTTCATTGACACGAATGACGAAAGTCAAATCTATATCTGTTCCTCCATCGTTGATAGTAGAATTTTCATCTTTTACACCTGGCTGGTGCTTCAATACGATGCGGAATGTACCTTCGGTCGTTTCTTCTTCGCATTCGGTTTCCCAACCTGTGGAAAGACCAACTGGTAATCCATTCTCATCAAAATCATTGTAGTTGATTGGATCATTACGATTATCTGCGTTTCCATCGCCCGCAGGACTTCTGAAGATTTCATCGGTGAAAGCAAAGAAGAACTGGTGTTCATCGTCTTCTTCCATGATTTCCTCCGTGATGTCTTCTCCTTCAATGGAGTTAAGCAATTCCACAGATAGAGTATATTCTGTACTTTCTGATAAATTGATCTCATCCAAAATCTGTAAATCTAATGGACCTTGACCGTCTGGGTCTTGCGCACGAGCAGTAACTACATCACTTCCGTCAGCAGACGTAAAAGTTAAAGTCACATCGGTGATGACTTCTTCCTCATTCTCACATGGTGGTGCATCTGGGTCTTCATTAACACGAATGACGAAGGTCAAATCTATGTCTGTTCCGCCGTCATTGATAGTAGAATTCTCGTCTTTAACACCTGGCTGATGCTTCAACACGATTCGGAATGTTCCTACCGTCGTTTCTTCTTCGCATTCGGTTTCCCAACCTGTGGAAAGACCAACTGGTAATCCATTTTCATCAAAATCGTTGTAGTTGATTGGGTCATTGCGATTATCGGCATTTCCATCACCCGCAGGGCTTCTAAAGATTTCATCAGTGAAGGCAAAGAAGAACTGATGCTCGTCATCTTCATCTTGAATTTCTTCTGTGATGTCTTCGCCTTCGATTGCATTAAGCAATTCTACAGTCAAAGTATATTCTGTACTTTCTGATAAATTGATCTCATCCAAAATCTGCAAATCCTGTGGACCTTGGCCATCTGGGTCTTGTGCACGAGCTGTGACTACATCGCTTCCATCTGCGGAAGTGAAAGTCAGAGTCACATCCGTAATGACTTCTTCCTCATTCTCGCAAGGTGGCGCACTTGGATCATCTGCTACCATGATTGACCAGGTCACGTCAAACTCAGCAGTGCCATCATCAATGGTGGAATCATCCGCTTTTATGCCCGTCAAATCTGCCAACACTACTCGGAGCGTTCCGCTAATGTCGCCTTCTTCCGTACATTCAGTAGTAAATTCGTTAGCTAATCCAATTGGGCGTCCTTGACTATCCGTGTCCGTTGGGTCAACATCCCCATTGAAGATGCTAGACATCAACTCATAAAAAACCTGAAAGTTCTCTGCATTATTACTAATCTGATTGGTAATATCGTTATTGCCACTTTGTACGCTGACAGTCAGCGTGTAAGGCGTACTTTCCATCAAAGTGACACTACCATCTGCGGTTAAGTTGCCATTGTTGCCACTTGCTGTAGCGATAACTGGTGTTCCATTCTCAGGGGTAAAAGTGAGGGTAACTCCTGTAATGTTTTGTGCCGAAGCCATCCATGAGCATAGTAAAAACATACTCAATAGGAAGTAAAATTTATTCATTCTAATAAGACTTATGTGATTGAAAAAATCTTCGAATTTGAAATGAGTGAGCTTTGTGACTTTCGATAACAGTCGGGAGAAATGAATCGCTCTAGCCACAAAACTCATTAACTTCGAAGGATTGTATTTTAGTTGATTGAAATAAGATTATGTAAAAATGCAACAATGTTTCATTGAGAAAGTTCTGTTAAAATCTCCAAGCCAGCGTTCCGATAACATTTCGTCCTAAATCATCGGCAAAATAACGCATCCGATCCGTGTAGTTTCGATAGCTAACATTGAAGATATTTTGGACTTTGAACTGCCAGTGGAGTTGTTTCCAAGCAGCATTCCACGAAAAATGGGCAAGGAAATAGCCTCCAGGAGGTGGAATTAAATCGAAATCCTTTGCACCTTCTGAAAAGCGTTTAATGTCCAGACGATTTGCATTCAAAAACTCTTCCACTCCGAGGATGCGCGGATGCTGCATTTGCTCGAAGGTATAGTCTGTACTAAGCGTGAAGCTGCATTGATCTAAAAATTTCAAGTTAGGTTCATACTCTAAGCTGTAACCTAAGTTAGGTGGCGGCAAGCCTGCGAAAAAATCATCTCGTCTGATTTGTTTTGCCCAAATGTAGCTTCCTACCAAATTGGAAGTGAGTTGAGGAGAATGCTTCATTTGAACACTCAAATCTGCACCCCAAAAAAGCGCGTCGGTTTGGTCATAGATAAAATAGACGAAAAAGCCACGCGGTGTTCGCGTCAATCCTCCGGGTTTGGCATAGATGTAATTTTCGATATAATTAACGTAAGCAGTAGCTTCTAGCTGGAAGTTTTCTTTACTTATATTATAAGTATTGATCCACTTATAGCCCACTTCGGAGGGAACGGCACGATCTTCTTCGGTCTGAATCCCTCCTGAGGTAGATACAAAGTCAAAACGTTCATCAATGGTGTATCGCCAAAGTCCATACTCTAGGAAAAAGGCATGCTGTCCAAAACGATAGAGTTCTGCTACGTTTGGAGGACGCCAAGCCGTACCAAAATTAGTACGAAAAGAACTATGTTCGTCTATTTGATGCTTATAGCCAAGCGTTCCAGTAAAATTTCGATAGCTGATGCTATTTCGATAAATCGTATTATCGGGTTCTCTACCTGTAATATCCGCCTCCATATTATCGTAGCGGACGCCAAATTCAAAAGTACTCCGATCCAACTCTAAAGATTCAATCCAATAAATACCATATTCTCTACTATCGTAATTAGGAATGAAAGGGACGGTATTCGTACCAGCAATGTTGTCATTGGCTTGTTTTTGCCATTGTACTCCAATTTTACCCGAAAGTGCTCCAATATCTGGATGCTTCCAGTCAGCATCTACGCTTTCTGTAACCAGTTCTAAATGGATAGTAGGTGCCTCACCTCGTCTCTGCCCAAACTCTCTACGCCTGTTTTTCTGATAGCCGTATTGAACTTCTAAGGATTGCTTGTTGGTCAGATATCGTGCTTTAGCCTTGTACAAATCATGTACGGCTTCCTGTCGAGGCTGTCCAATATTATAGCTAAATGTATCTCTTGTGAAGAAAGGTTCATCTGCGTCAATCGCGCGTCCTAAGTCTTCCAAATTCCCAAAAGTAGATCCCAGAAGAATACCCAAATTTTGATCGAAATGGCTGTAATAACCTTCAATATCCAATTCTGCAAAAGGATGAATTCGGAAGCCTCCGTAGTAACTAGATTCTTCTTTTCCAGTATTGGTTAATAAATAATTAGGTGCTTGTAAATCACCTTGCTTGGTAGCAGAACCTCCTGCCAGTAAACTCAGCCATTTAAAGCCTTTTCTCAATTCTGCACTCGCTTCGCCCGATTGTCCATTGGACTTTCCAGTGAAATCGACATGACCTTCCAGTGGCGTGGATAATTCCATATTGTTGTTGTTAGTCAGTATAACTCCACCCAGTGCTTCTGGTCCAAAGCGTACGGTAGCCGCGCCTTTCACTACTTGAATTTCATCCACTGCCGCAGGGTCAATTTCTGGTGCATGATCGATTCCCCAATTTTGAAATTCGTGTCGTACACCATTATTGATGACCAAAATACGATTGCTATGCAAGCCATGAATTACAGGTTTTGCTACGTTCTGTCCAGTTTTGATGGTTGTTACGCCTGGCAGTTGGCTGACGACTTCTCCGAGACTTTCTGATTTTAAGCGTTGCAAGGCTTCTTCACTTATTTTACTACTCGTCCCAGTTTGTAGGTTGTCCCGATCAGATTCCGCTTCTACTACTATACCTTTCAGCACAGTTCCTTCGGGTGCTAAAAAGATTTCCACAAAAGGATGGTAAAAATCATGGTGATGAGTCACTGTTTTGTAGCCAATAAAAGAAATCTGCAAATCATATTCTTTTTCACATCCTGCTTCTATCTCAAAACTGCCATCTTCATTGGTGTAAGCTCCACCAGATTGCTCCTTAAGTTGTACGGTTGCAAAGGGTAAAGGCTCTTTGGTAACTTGATCGTAAATTGCTCCTTTGATGACGTTGTTGCAGCTGTCCAGTTGCGCATTAACTCTTCCAATGAAGATGAATAAAAGCATACTTACGATGAAATAACTGGGGCGGATATTGTAAAATTTCACCTTGTTTAGATTTTGTCTTAGTAAAGATAACGACTTCTTTCAGTACAGAAAATTGTTTTGCAACATTGTTGCATTATTTTTCTTGATGCAGAGGCTATTAGGGATTTTTGAGCCAATTGGCTGTGGAAACGTTATGCTAAGATTAGAGAATTTTGCTTAAATTGGTTGTGTTTTTAAGCAATTTGCAAGATTAGAAAGACAGACGGACTTTTTCAATACCCAATCTATTGGTTTTATATAACCATTAGTAGGTACTGGCAAGTATCAACATTTAGAAGGAGTGCAATTTTTTACAAACGTAAATCAGAGAACACAACATAAAATTTGGTTATTCACAAAAAATTATGGTACGAAATGATGTACTGAAAATTAATCAGTTAGCTTCCAGAAACATCGTTTGTAAATTAGGGTCTAATATCTATCATACCTTCCCAACTTCATTTTCATCAAGATTATGACTCATATGTCCATTCAAGCAATCCTCTTCGACTTCGACGGCACGACAGTTGACAGCGAAAAAGTAAATTACCTTTGTTGGCGCGATATCATGCAAGAACAAGGCGTCGAACTGACCGAAGAAGATTATTTATTGAATTACATTGGTCATCCTTCTCGGGTTAGCATGCAGCGTGCTATAGACAAACATGGATTGGACGTAAATGTAGCCTTTATGCAAGAACGAGGACGACTTTGGTATGCGGAGCGACCTGAAGTACTGAAATTTGACTTGATGCCAGGTTTGATGAAGAGCCTTGATTTTTATAAAGCCCGTGGTCTTCGTTTAGCAATTGTGACAGGCAGCCATCGCCCAGTCATTGATCGTTTTTTTCAGCAACGTCCAGAAATGTACGATTACTTTGAGTTTGCTGTTACCGCTAGTGATGTGGAACATAGCAAACCCCATCCTGCTTCTTATGAATTAGCATTGAAACAACTCCATCTACCAGCCGAAGTGGTGATTGCTTTTGAAGATACTTTGAGTGGTGTACGTTCTGCTAAAGGTGCTAATATTCGTTGTTACACGATACAGCGAGCTGCTATTTTGCAAAAGCGACTGAAGATGGCAGATGGTATTTTTGAAAATTTGGAAGCAGCTAGGAAGTACTTAGTAACTCAAGGCTTGATTGGATAAAGTTCTCTTCAGAGAATTTTATAGATTTTGTGTCCTTTGTTCCTTTTGTAGTTCAAAAAAAGAAAGCATACTAGGTAAAAACTTCATCTTTATAATCAACAACCACAATGTCAAATCAAGAAAATAACAAACGAACAACTTGGCTCGACCAACTGCAAGAGCAAAGCTGGAATTTGGAGCTCATCATCACAGGTTTCGTTTTATTTGGATTGTTCCAATTAAAAAAATTTCTTGCATTAAAAGAAGCACAGTTTTTTGCAAATGAAGTCAACGAAATCGGTTGGATTGTTAATAAAGTGAATTGGTATGCTTTTTTCAATGACTTTTGTGCAGTATTCATTTTTTCTTTACTCACACTCATTTTTATAAGAGGGCTTTGGATCGGTGCTATTGGTCTGCGATATGTTTCGGGTGATATTGATTTTGAGCAGTTTAAGTACAACGATAAATTCAAGCAGTATCTCCGCCAAAGTATAGGAAGTTTTGATGATTATATTGACAAATTAGAAAACTTCTCCAGCTCTATATTGGCTTTTACCTATCTGCTGTTCTTTGTAGGTCTTTCTCTTATCCTTTATATGGGTGGAGTATCATTATTTACAGAGTTACTGCAACAATTGGGCATAGGCGAAGAAAGCATATTAGCAAAAATTTCTGCTCATTCATTGCTTTTGCTAGGTTGTGTTGTAGCTTTTGATTTTTTGACTTTGGGCTGGTTGAAAACGATTCGAGTCCCTATTTTCAAAACCTTCTTTTTTCGATTGTACCGATTCGTTGGTATAGTGACTTTCTCTTTTCTATGGCGACCAATATTGCTTAATTTTTTAGATCAAAAGTATGCCAAATGGCTTATTATTGCTATACCAGTTATCATGTTTTCCCTTGAAAACAGTAGTGATTACATAGACTACGACTATAAGTTTTTTCCACGGCAAAATTGGCAAATCTCTGGAGAAGTCACTCAAACATCTTTTCACCCAGAGTACTATGATGATTTAAGACAAGCCGAGAAAGAAAAAGAGAACTATATGAAGATATGGGATTTGAGCTTATCTAAGCATATTATTGAATCTCCTGTGATGAAAGTCTTCGTAAAACATACCAAAAGCTTGGACCGATTTATTGAGCGAACAGATAGTTCGATGGCAACGATCAATAATATGGAAGATAATAATCGACGGAAATCCAGCTTATTCAAAAAAAGTCCAGCGACCGAATACGCCGAATACTACGAAGAGCGCAGAAATATATTTTATCAACAGCATAATAACATAAAAGCAGGTGCTGAACAAGATAGTTTACGCCTCGATTTTTTAGCTAAAGAAAAACTGGCGCACCAGAATTATTTAGTAAACTTAAAAACGCTCATCAAACAATACTACTCTTTTGAAATCAATCAGCAAACTATTCCAGATTCCTTGGTTCAGTTAGCATTTTATGTGCATCCGAACTTGGGAGAAAAAGGATTCATTTGCACCTTTCCGCTAGAAAATGCTCATTTAGGCATCAATGAGTTGACCTTGAAAAGGAAGGCTTATGTGAGTGATTTTTCAGGCTATAAGGAAAGGGACTTTACGATTCCTTTTATCTATGAGGGGGAAGTATTTGCGGAGTGAGTAAGAAAATGATTGGATTCTCGAAAAACTTGGGGCGATAGACCCGTTTGCTTCTTAAAAAATCGGCAAAAGTAGGAGACATCACTGAAATCTAAGCGATAGGCGATTTCAGTGATGGTGCCTTCAGAATCAACTCCCCTTTTATTTCCTGAGTCAGGCGATTATAAATCATTTCGCTAGCGAACTGTCCAGTACTACTTTTTACCGTATCATTCAAGTAAGTGGGAGAAATATAAAGCTTTTCGACATAGTCGGATACTTTGCGCAAAGTCAAGAAATTTTTATCGACTAGCTTCTTGAATCGGGCGGTGATGAGGTGTTTTCGGGAGGTGTTCGCGTGACTTTCTTCTTTATTGAGGACATAAATGCGCTCAATTTCAATCAGCAAAATATTCAAATACAAACGGCAACACAAATCATCATTAAGCGACGCTCGATTGTGGATTTCAAACTCAATTTTACTTTTCACTGCCATCAAACTTTTCCACTCTATGCTGCTCAATTTCAGAACAGGATAGCAATTGAACTGAAAGAAAGGATAAAAGCAGAGTTTTACCTGATTTTTGAGACAAAGTAGAAAATAATCGGTATCGAAAAGCAACGTCTTTACTTCCAAATCATCCGAATAATCGTGGATAAGCATTTACTGTCCAGATGCGATAAAAACAAGTGTTTTTGGTGCCACTCTCGCCTTCCACGTTCGTTACCAAACTTTCTAAAAATTCTACCGTCGGATACGCCATCACTTGCTGCTTCGCTCTCGCTGCAATCACATGAGGCGGTTCACCATCTTGAGTGATAAAGTTATGAGAATGAGGTGTTTGTGCATTACAAGGCTTCCCACCATCAATCACTAAAGTTTTTCGGATAGATCGCCCCAGCGTCATTGCTGCTGCTAGACCAGCGTAACTTCCGCCTACAATCACTACATCATAATCTCGATTCATTACTTGTATTTTATCATTCCTGCTCTCTTCTTTTCTCGCAAAGGCAGGAAAATAATTCAAAAAACTCATTCCCAAAATACTCCATCTGCTCTTCCCAATGAAAGACCGTCGGCTCAGGAGATGTTCTATCTTTTTAAAGGACATCGGCTCACTATTTATGCGATCAATTTGACTACAAAAGTAAGCGTGTTTTATCTCCGTCACATTGCATTAATCACTTAACGTATAGGACAAATCACATCAAAGTTTATTATCCCCAATTTGATCAAAAAGTAAACGTAATACAATAAAAGCTGACAATGCTGTTGTACATATAAGCAATTGAAATATACTTTAAAACTGCCGCATCCAAGTCACCTTTCCTACAAACTGCTGCTCCTGAAATGGATTGTCCAAGCTATTGATTTGAGTATTATTATAAACCAAATAAACAAAGGACAAAGGACGATATTCCCAACTGGCACGCAAATTCCACCTGCCGCGTTCATCGAAGGTGTTGTATTGATAAAAGGTAGAGAGTTGTAGTCTAGGATTGAGGGCAAATCTGCCACCAACAGTGGTTAGCTGCGTGATCAAATCTTCGTTTAATTTGCCTAGATTACGGAGATTGTTGTACTCATAATCCAGCGTAAAGGCAATGTGCGGAATAGGCGCAAAACGTAATCCACCGCTGACCGTTGTTCGTTTTCCATTGTAAAAATTTCCCCAATTGAGGTTGCCTGAAAGCGAAAATTTCGCCGAGCGATCCGTATTAAAATTAACCTGATGGCGCGTATAAAAATAATTGTCTTGCTCAATGGCAACGCCTAGAGGAGCAAAGTCGAAATTGATGTTTTGCCAAGTAGGGAAAATGGCGTATTGAATGAAGCTGCCATCTGTAAAAAAAAGATAGATGGGAAAAAGATAGATGCTGGCTTGCTGAAAATTTCGGGGGTCGCTGGCATCATGATAGTAGTTGAAAAAAGCGCCTGGGTCGTAGCGACGAATCCACGGAATATTTTTGGGTCGCCAAATGTAGTAGCCGCCTGGATTGTGCCAAATCACATTCTTTTGGAAGACAAAACCCATATCAGGATTATAGTTCTGACTCACAAAATTGGTGAGCCAACCTAGATAAAGATCATTTGTAACTATTCAGCAATAAAGATTGCGGATTAAAATATAAGGAATAGCCTCATTGGTAAACAGACTGCGGATTGCTTCAAAAGCATTTACGCCTTGTTTACGAGCAGTACCAAGATAGCTGCGGATTCTAGCGAAATAT
>JBCDFY010000094.1:0-25635 GCA_039176995.1 Bacteroidota bacterium | reverse complement strand
ATATGGGTGGCTTCTCGCCCGGCGAAATGACCCACGACCGTGGCACGATGATTGCTCAAGCTCCCGGCACTGAACTAGAAGAGTTAAAAGCAATCTACATTAGTTTACAAGCTGTCAAAAGTGATTTACCAGAATAAATAAACTTTTCTCGAAAAAATAAATCTAATACATTATGCCAGTGACAAGTAGTAATAGAAAGATACTCTTCTTGTATTTTCTATGCTTACTTCTTCTTTCCAGTAGCTGTAACACACTAAAAAAACAACCAAACGAATCCAACAAACCCCACATCATCCTAAAACTAGATGATCTTTGGTGTGAGCAGGAAGTCGTACATCAAGGCTGGCAACAAGTAGTAGACTTTCTAAATGAACAAGAGGTGAAAGGGACGATTGGAATTGTTGGAAATTCTTTGGAGAAAGAAGATGAAGCTTATTTCAACTGGATTAAAGAAAGAGCACAAGAGGGCTACGAAATCTGGCATCATGGCTTTTGTCATTGTCGACAAAAAGAAGGCGATATTGAGATTAGAGAATACCGTGGAAAAGGCTATGAGGAGCAATTGGTAAGCCTTCAAAATACTCAACAATTAGCGAAAGAAAAGCTAGGAATTACACTTCGTTCCTTTGGTGCGCCTTACAATTCTACCGACGAATTTACGGCAAAAGCCCTAGAAGAAATACCTGATATCAAAGTTTGGATGTACAAAGAAACTAAGGCTTCTACCAACAAATACTTGCTCAGTAGAATCAAAGAAGTCAATATTGAGTATCCCGTTCATCAGCCTGATTTTGAGCAATTTAAGTTGGGTTATGAGCAATTCAAAAATGAACCTATTCTGATTATTCAAGGACATCCAAGAAGTTGGGTAGAAGATAGTAATCGGTTTGAAGTTTTTAAGGAAATTATTCTATTCCTAAAAGCAGAAGACGTAACTTTTACGACACCGTATGAATATTTTTTGAAGAAAAATTCTTCCGTAGACTAAACCACTTCATCTGTTTCGCCATCTTCTTGCAGGTTTTCATTCCGATTGTTATCTATTTCTTCATTTTGATTTTTGTTTTGCTTATTCTCCAACATATACTCTGCCCATTGTTTGTTCTCCCCTGCCAGAATATCTTCTGCTCTAGCGACAAAAGCCTTAAAGGGAGTATCTATATCTGTATATACTCCTGCGCGCGTCAAGAAGAGCATTTTCTCTCGCTTCAAAGATTCGGAAGTAACTATATAATTAACCCATTTATCTTGATGTTTATGAAGTGCTTGAATACCTTCCATAGAAGCAATAAAAACGCCGATTAATCCAACCAAGAATTTTACCACATCTATTTTTTTCGCACCTTCCCAAAGCGTAAATTGTTCCATACCTACATAACCAACTAGAAAAGGAAGACTAGCAGATAAAATAATTACGAAAAGCCTTGTTCGTTTAAAAGAGCTTTGACTAGCACTACTCTTCTTACTCAACCAATTAATTTGATCGTCAACGCGCGTTTTTAAATACTTTTCTTCATCCAATAAATAAGTTGCTTCATTCATTTTTTGTAATTATTTTGATGTGATAGATTATTCAAAAACAAGGAGTTAGATGTTCAAAAGTAGCATTTATTTCTAATAATAGGTAACTACATAACTGTGTGTATATAACAAATCGTACAAATATCGAAAGTGCTTGCTGAGAGCGACTTGTTTTGGATTTGGATGGACTCGACGTCCATCCAAATCCATTGAGATTTCTTAAGGACGAAAAATGGCTGAAAAGCCATTTTTCGTCCTTAAGAAACCTTGATCAAGTCATGACGGTTCGACACCGCCATGATTTGAACAAAAGCAGAGGTTAGATTTTTTGATACCTCGAATTTTCTATAAAAGTACAATTGGTTATACATACCATTTACAGCATCTCACAAAATCTCAAAAATAAATACACTACCTTGCATAGAAATCTAAAAAACATCTAAACCCACAACATGAGTTTCTTAGGCATCCTTGTTGCTATTGTACCGAGTTTATTGATTGCGGGTTTCATCTATTGGCAAGATAAACACGAGCGCGAAAAGGCATTGCCTTTGATAATTTGCTTTTTGTTGGGCATATTGATAACTGTACCTGCTCGTTGGCTAGAAGCCAAAGCAGCAAGCATTGGTTGGAGCGAATCCGAAAATTTTTGGATGACTTTTTTTGTCGCTTTTATCATTGTCGCACTCAATGAAGAGCTCTTCAAGTTTGTTACGCTTTACCTCTATCCTTTTCAGCAGAAATTCTTCAACGAACCCTTCGATGGCATCATTTATGCTGTGATGATTGGAATGGGCTTTGCTATGCTAGAAAACATCTTGTATGTTCATCAATATGGCATTAATGAGACTTGGGGAAGAGCATTTACTGCTGTTCCATCGCATGGTGTTTATGCCATCGTGATGGGCTACTACGCAGGTTTGGCTAAATTCAATATCAACCGACGTAACACTTTATTATTGAAAGGCTTGCTTTTTGCGACATTACTGCACGGAGCTTATGATTTATTCCTTTTGCAGGAAGAAGCAGAATGGTTGATGTTATTAGCGATTGTGATTTTATATGGTTCGATGTTCTTGGCGTGGAGAATGATAAGAATTCATCAAAAAGATTCGCCTTGGAGGGAAACGGTTTAGGCAAAAATATCTTCTGCTTTGATTTCAAAGTCGTCTAGTGCAGGAGCGGCACTACAAATGGTTTCACCTCGACAAACCTTCAATTCATCAGCAGCAGTGAAAACATAAACTTCCTTTGAAAAAGGCATGATTTGCCAAACCACTCTTACGCCAGCATCGAAATATTCATCAATTTTTAAATCTGTTCTTTTTAGACTATCAGAGTTAGAAATCACTTCTGCTACCCAAGCTGCAATTTGATTTTCTCCCTGTGCAGCAGCTTCAATTTGCTCTTTAGTATAGATTGCTAAATCAGGACGACGAAGTTGTTTTACGCTAGTGAACATATCGGTTGAAAATGTAAGTACACCACCCGTCTTACAAGTTGTCGTTTGGGTAAAAAGATGAAGTAAAATACGTTGTAAATAGAGCTGTTTTTGACTCATCTGTTCTCTTACTTCAATTATTCCATCGTTCCATTCGTATTTCATTCCATCATCTACATCAGCATATTTTTCCAGAAATGTTTCTAGCGAAATGTAAGCAGAAGCCTTTACTTCAATATTTTCTTCCCTACTTGCTATACTATCTGTTGACATACTTTTGGATTAATTCAATATTAGCTATGTTGGATAGATCGCTAAAATATAAGCATATTTCTACTTTTACAATGGTTGTGCTTCTCACGTGTGTATATTAAATTGCACTTTTACAGAAGATTTGAAGTAACAAAGATTCTGATCTCTGCTTTTGTCAACTCATCGCGGCATCGAACCGCCATGAGTTTATCGAGGTTACTTAAGGACAAAAAATGGCTGTCTGCCATTTTTTGTCCTTAAGAAACCTCGATGGATTTGGATGGACTCGATGTCCATCCAAATCCACAACAAGTCGCTCTCAGCAAGCACTTTCAGTATTTGTGCAATTTGGTACACACGCTTCTCGCTATTTCTAAAAATAGAATCAATAGAAAGTTAATAGCTATACCCCAAACAATTACTTTTGCAGCAAAACAGTATTCTTGTTGAAACGAATAAAGTATTGAGTAAACATCAGCACATATTATTCTTCTTGCTTCTAGGCATTTGCAGCTTTTGGCAAATAGATGCGCAACGTCCAGGAGCGTTTCCTCGCGGTGGTGGCTTCAATACTTCGGGCAGTGGCGCGCCGAGAGGAGGACAAGAAGAGTCTAATTTTCAGGAAACCGTGGATACTTTTGGTGTTTTCTATTTCTACGCCAACCAACCCAATGGCATCAAACAGCTAGACGACACTACGATTTATCAATTTGATATTTACGATCCCGCCAATCAAGAAAGCGTGCGCTACGCCAATCTCGGTAATTTTGGTTCTTCGCATCGTCCATTTTACTACGCAACCCCTTTCCGACAAGGATTTGATGTAGGGTATCATCAATTTGATCTTTATTACATTCAGCCCGAAAATGTACAATTTAACATCCTAGAAAAGCCGTTTACGCGCATTTTCTATTCCCGAGGAGCAACGCAATCTGATGGCTATTTCAAAGGACAATTCAGTCGAAATTTTGCAGATGGTTTGAGTTTTACCATAGAAGGAAAAACGATTCGACAACTCGGCGAGAGTCGGCAGTTCCCCAACCAAAGAGTAGAAGATGAGGCAGTTGGAACAGGTTTGTGGTGGAATGCGCCAAATGAAAAGTACGATGCCTTTTTATACTTCACCTCCAATTCGACGGAGCAAGAAGAAAATGGAGGCATCGAAACGCCGCCAATTGAAGGAGATGCCTTGGTCGTTGGTGGAAGCAACAGCCAAACTGCGGATGTTTTTCTGCCGAATGGAACGCAAACGCGCCACTCGCATCGAACGGCAGGTTTCAAGCACTACCTCAAATTCACAAAGCAAGATACTGCTAAAAATGCTTCTCGTGAATTTACCGCCTTCCATAAAATCCAATTTCAATCCAGTAATTTCAAATTCTCTGACGAATTGCGCGATACGGCTGGTAGACGCGATTACTACGGTGAACAATTATACGTAGATCGCCGTGGTTTACGCAATTTCATCCGTTGGCAAGTGCTAGAAAATACAGTGCAATTAGGCACTTTTCGATTAAAAGGAAAATCTAATGCAGGAGTTCCGAAAGCAGCGGTTGATATTCCTTTGGATACAGCAATGATCGCTCCAATCCGAAAGGAATTGAGTCCTGTGGATACCTTAAATCAAGATAGCAGTAGTTTATACAATCCCCGAGGGGCAAGAGAACGAAGTACCACCAATGCGAAAACTACTGCTCTAAGTAAAGAGGAGCTCAATCGTATCGTCAATCAATCTATTAAGGAAAGTGACCGCATCGAAGTTGGACTAACACACAAGCTCAATTTCTTGCAGCAAGACCTTCAAGATTCGATTATAAATAACTTATTTGTGACAGGGCGACTGGATTTTCGTCTCAAGGATCGAGTGCAAGTAAAAACCTACGTGCATCTTGGACTGCTCGCTAATGCAGGCGATTATCGACTGAGTGGCGATTTGTTCTTTGACATCGGAAAAATAGGAAAACTCTCTGCCCAGTTCGTGAATCAAGCCTACGAACCTTACTTGATTCAGCAAGAGTTGTATGTGTCGCAGCGTCCAGTTTGGCAGCAAGATTTGCGGAAAACAATCAGTACGAGTTTGACCGGAAGCTATCATTTGCCTGCAGCAAGATTGCGAGTAAGAGGTGGCTATCATTTGGTCAACAATTTTGTTTACTATGATACTTTGGCGATTCCACAACAAGCCGAAAATGCGCTGAATATCTTACAATTGGCGGCGAATCATCATTTGAAATTATGGAAAATTCATTTTGAAAATCAAATCGTTCTGCAAGCAACAACCCAAGATTTCTACCGTACACCAGCTTGGTTGAGTAGTCATCGGCTTTATTTGGATGCAACGCTTTTCAAGAAAACCTTGAATTTCCAATTGGGAGGAGAGCTGCATATGAATGAGCCTTATTCAGCAGAAGGGTATCAACCATTGGTAGGAGCTTTTCACTTATCCCCAAATAGAGAAGAAGTCAATTTCTATCCAGCACTTGATTTGTTCTTTAATGCCAAAATAAGAACGATGCGTTTCTTCGTGAAAGCAGAAAATGTGACGGATTTTTTGACCCAAAATTACTTTTATTATCAAACCGCTAACTATGCACAACCCTTGTTTTTACTAAGGTTTGGCTTTGACTGGCGATTTGTTAACTAATTTTATTACACAAAATATGTTGAAGACTTCCAAAAAAAATACGATATTTGGGAAATGTTATATATGAATGGTCTTGAAAGAGACTGTTTTAGAAAGCGAATTTCCTAAAACCCATACTAGGAAGACAAAAGTAAACTCATGGATGCCTTCCCAGTTTATCCAGTGCACACGTCTATAAAAACACGTTCCCCTTTATTATTATCTATCTCATTATTTAGGTGAACAACGTCTACCTGAATTATAGCCTAATCATTTCCCTTCATTTGATGAGGCAACATTGAAACCTGAATATGATGATGCATGGTCAGCGAGTAGTTGATTAGTGTACATTATTATATATGGTATACTGATAAATTTGATGAGAAAAACTCAGTTGCTTCTCTACACAAATCTATCTAATGCCTAGTAAGTAGTTTTTAAGGTGTTTTTTCTGTGATTATAGACTAGTCAAGATAAGACCAAATGCACTATCCACTCTAGTTGAATACTAGAAAAATTCCCACTACTTACAATCTTGATGTTTGCTCTTTGACGAAGGTAATTCGTTATTGTCTGCTCTTTTTGAGAGTCAATAACCAATTACCAACAGCCAAAGACATACGTCAACGTTCTTTAATTTCTATTTTAATAAATTTTAAACCCAATCGTTACTATGAGAGTAGTATTACTTCTTTCAATGTTGAGTTTCCTAAGTTTTAGGATGCCAACGCAGCCAACGACAACGTGGCTGAATTCTTCAATTGGGTGGTTGAGCGAAAAGGTAGAATCTGCCTTCTCGCGTCCGGACTTGAGTTGCTCAGATAAGGGGCAACTGGACGTGAACGGCTCGGTCATCACTATCACAAATTATAAGGTAAAAAACATTGGTTTTTCTGATGCCAGCGTAAGCTATGTCGGCTACTATCTTTCTACGGACAAGAATTTCACTTCTGGTGATATTTTCTTGGGACATGACTATGTAGATGGTCTAGGTAGAAGAGAAAGCAGCACAGAAAATTTCATGATTGATCTGAGCAGCATGGATATTCCAGAAGGTGAATACTATGTTGGAACGATCATTGACTACATGAACTCTGTGGATGAAGGCAATGAAGATAACAACAATGATTACTTCTGGGATGCACCGAAAGTAACCATTGGTGGCAAGCCAAATCTTTCTTGCAAAGGCAATGGCGAATTAACCATTGATGGCTTGAACATCAAAATTGGATGGGTAAGTGTTATCAACAATGGCAACGCACCAGCGGGAGCAAGCAAAATTGGTTTCTATCTTTCTACCAACCAGACTTTCTCTACTTCTGATATTTTCTTGGGCAGCAGAGATGTGGAGTCTTTGGACGTTGGCGAGTTTGTTATGATTCCCAACTTCGAGATAGACTTGGCAACACTAGATTTAGAGCCAGGTACTTACTATGTTGGGTTCATCATTGATTATGAAGATGACGTGATGGAATCTGATGAAAATGACAATAATGATTGCTCTTATGAGGAGGTCATCGTCATTGATGAAATTCCAAGTGGTGATCCTAATTTAGCGTGCAAAGATCGTGGAACATTGACGATAGATGAAGATCGTGCGACTATCAATGGTCTGAAAATCAGAAATTATGGCGATGCAGCTTCTGTGGAAAGTCAAGTAGGAATCTATATTTCTGATGATACTAATTTCACGACGGACGACCAATTAATTAAAACGCGTACACTGAACGCGCTAGAGCCAGGACAAGAGCAAATGTATTTGACAATCAGCATTGATTTGTCTGATCTTGATCTCGATCCAGGGACTTATTACATTGGTGTTATCGTAGATGATACAAATGAAACGGAAGAGTCTAACGAAAATGACAACGCAGCTTGCTTCTGGGATGAACCAACCTATGAGGTAGAAGATGGCGAACCGAACTTAGCTTGTAAGGCGCGGGGTGAGTTAATCATCAATAATGAAACAGGTGAGTTGTACATCGGCTGGACAACGGTTGCTAATTATGGCGATGCACCAGCAAGCGAAAGCATTATTGGTTTCTACGCTTCTGAAGATAGCGTATTTGACGATGATGATGTATTGATCGCAACGCGTGAGATCGAAGCATTAGACCCAGGAGAGTCTGCGATGATCGAGGAAATTAATACGAATACTGCGGAGTTCGGCTTAGAGCCAGGTTTGTATTTCGTAATTGCAGTGATCGACCACGAAGACGATGTGGCAGAATCTAACGAAGCAGACAATGATGACTGTTTCTGGGATGAGCCTAAGATTTATATTCCAAATTCAGATGTAGATTTGGCGTGTAAGACTTTGGGAGAATTGATTATTGACAACAATGACTTGTCTTACTATATCGGTTGGACGACCATTATCAATAATGGTACAACTACTGCACCAGCCAGCGAAATTGGGTTCTACGTTTCTACAGATACGGAGTTTTCGGATGATGATGTATTGTTTGCAACTCAAGAAACGGATGCTATTGAAGCAGGGGATACTTATATGATTGATGAAATTGAGGATGTGTTGGATGTGGATTTGCCATCAGGTACTTATAATGTCTTGGTAGTTATAGATCATGAAAATGCAGTGACAGAAACCAATGAAGAAAACAATGACGATTGCTTCTGGCAAGAACCTCGCTTCTTCATTCCTGCGGCTGAACCAGATTTGGCTTGTAAGACTTTGGGTGAACTAATCATTGATAATGATGACTTGTCCTATTACATTGGTTGGACAACCGTTATGAATAATGGTGATGCAAAAGCAGGCGAAAGTAAAATTGGTTTCTACCTTTCTGCGGATGCGACACTTTCTGATGATGACATCCTATTTGCTTCTCAAGATATTGGAATGCTAGAGCCAGGTGAGTCGCGAATGATTGATGAAATTGAAGACGTATTAGATATCGACTTAGCACCAGGCACATATCAGGTTTTAGTGAAAATAGATTACACTGATGCGGTGGCAGAAAGCAACGAAGCTAATAATGACGATTGCTTCTGGGACGAGCCTCGCTTCTTCATTCCAGAAGAAAATAGAGAGCCAAATTTGACTTGTAAAGATCGTGGCTTCTTGACGGTGAATGGAACAAATATTTCCATCAGCAGCTTGAAAATTACTAATGACGGTGACGATTTTGCAGGAGTAAGTAAGGTAGGCATCTATCTTTCTGAAAACCAATTCTTCTCTAGCAGTGATATTTTAGTGGGCACAGTGAACATACCAAAACTTAGTCCAGGTCAGGTCTTTAATGTGAATTTCAATAAAGATTTGGGTAGCTTAGATTTGGATTCAGGAGAATTCTTTGTTGGCGTTATTGTTGACAAAGACAATCAAGTCGCTGAGTCTGATGAGACAGACAATAATGGTTGTAGCTGGACGAATCCTAAAGTCAACATGATTCCTGCGAAGCCGAACTTAGTTTGTGCAGGCGCTGGAGAATTGGTGATTACGAATAAGACGCAGTTGAAGTTTTCTTGGATAAAAGTGAAAAACGATGGTAATGCAAAAGCAGGTGCAAGTAGAATTGGTTTCTATTTGTCCACAGATGCTAACATCACGACTGGCGATATTTTCTTAGGTTCTAAAAGCATTGGCTCAATTGATCCAGGCGAAACGATTACGCCAAGCGCATTCAACAAAGACATCAGTGGCTTAGATTTAGCAGATGGTACTTATTATGCTGGTTTCATTTTGGATTACAACAAACAAGTAATGGAATCCAATGAGGCAGATAACAATGATTGTCGCTATGATAATAAAGTTATCATTGATAGAACTAAGCCAAACCTAACTTGCGAAAGCAAAGGCGAAGTAGATGTGAATGGTACAAAGGTGAAAATCTCTTGGTTTAAAGTGAAAAACGCTGGAGACAAGAAGTCACCTGTGAGCAAAATCGGTTTCTACCTTTCAACAGATAGTCACTTCACCACAGATGATTATTTCATCGGTTCTCGTACGATTGATGCCTTGAATCCAGGGGAGACAGATTTAATTAGCGCATTAGAAGTAGATGTAGCAGATCTGAATATTCCTTACGGAACGTATCACATTGGAGCATATATTGATTACACTTATGCAGTAGAAGAACATAGCGAGACGGATAATAACGATTGTTACTTCACAACGAAAGTGACCATTCCAGAACCAAAACCGAATTTGGTTTGCCACAGTCGTGGAGAGTTAGAAATTGATGATGATGAGGTAGAAATTTCTTGGACGAAAATCAAGAATGCTGGTGATGGTTATTCTGAAAGCACCAAGGTTGGATTCTACTTGTCAAAAGACACACATTTCTCAACGAGCGATAAGTTGCTAGGTACAGTGAATTTGCCTAAACTAGCTCCAGGTGAAGTGAAACTATTGAGTGAATTTGAAGAAGAATTCGACGATTTAAATCTCTCGCCAGGTAAGTGGTACGTAGGTATCATCATTGATCCTTACAACACGGTACACGAGACAAACGAGTCGGATAACAACGATTGTTTCTGGACGAATCCATACATCAATATTCAGCCACCAAAGCCGAATTTGACTTGTATGAGTAGAGGGGAAATTTCTGCTCACGGTTCTACGATCACCATTTCTTGGTCAAAAATCAAGAACATTGGTGGTTCAACAGCAGCACCAAGTTATGTAGGTTACTATTTGTCAAAAGATACGTATTTCTCTACGAGTGATACGCGCATTGGAACGCGCTATGTAGGTTCTATTCCTGCGGGCAGCACCAAAACGGTAGATGCGATTTCGATCAATTTGTCAACGCTAGATATTGATCCAGGTGAGTATTTCATTGGCTTCATCATTGATTACAAAAATGAGATTCACGAGTCTAACGAAAGCGACAACAACGATTGTTACTATACTTCACCAAAAGTAATCGTTCATCCACCGAAGCCAAACTTGACTTGCAAAAGCAAAGGAGAGATCAGCATAGATGGTACGGAGATCAACTTGTCTTGGGCGAAGATTATGAACAGTGGAGGAAGCACAGCAGGTGCGCACAAGGTAGGTTACTATCTATCAAAAGATACGCACTTCACAACGGGTGACTACTTCCTAGGAGAAGCATACATCAGTTCATTGGATGCAGGTGCAGTGAAAACACTCCCAGCTTTCCATGTAGATGCAGCGGATAAGAATATTCCAGCAGGTTACTATTATTTTGGATTCATTATTGATTACAAATATCATGTAACGGAGTCTGATGAATACGACAATAACGATTGTTTCTACGACTATCCGAAAGTGCACATTCCAGAGGCGAAACCAGACTTGAAGTGTAAAGACTTGGGTGAAATTTCTGTGAATGGCGATCAAATTCACATCTCTTGGAGCAAAGTGGTGAATAGGGGAGAAGGACGTTCTGCGAGTACGCGTGTGGGTTACTATTTGTCAAGAAATACAACAATCAAGCCTAGCGAAGATGTATTCTTAGGTAGCCGAACAGTTCCATCTTTGGGTGCAGATGAATTTGCAACAATTGATGCTTTCAATGTTGATTTATCTCATTTCAACTTGGCAGCAGGTAATTACTATATTGGTTACTACGTTGATGATAAGTACCAAGTGGCAGAATCCATTGAAGCAAATAATACTTGCTACTGGACGAATCCGAAAGTTGTAATTGAGCAAGCTAAGCCAAACCTAACCTTGAAGTACGGCAGCGGCGGATTGGATGTAAATGGTTCTAAACTAAGTTTCCACAATATTAAAGTGGTGAATAATGGTGGTGCAACTGCTGGCGAGAGTAAGGTAGGGTACTACCTATCCGCAGATGCAAGCATCAACCCAAGCCACGATATTCTTTTGGGCGAAGACCATGTTTCTTCTTTAGCTCCTGGACAGCATAGCACAGAAGCAGCAGAAATTGATCTTTCCTCTATGAATATTGCGGCAGGAACCTACTATGTTGGTTTCTATATCGACTATAAGTATCAAGTACATGAGTCTGATGAAACAGACAATGGATTCCGCTTCAATACGCGTATTAACGTAGCGGATAACAGTAGCAAACCAGACTTGGCTTGTTTGTCTTCTGGTACATTAGAGGTGATTGGAGATGATGATGACCGAGTGCGCATCCAAGGATTGCAAGTGAGAAATATCGGTGGTAAGAAAGCACCAGCGAGTACGATTGGTTTCTATCTTTCTGTGGATAAAAACTTTACGGAAGATGACTATTTCGTAGGGACACGCGACGTCAATGCGCTGAATCCAGGGAAGACGGCGACCTTGACTTTCGAGGAAGATATTCCAGATACTTATCCTCCAGCAGGTAAATATTATCTAGGATTCATCTTAGATTACGATAAGCGCATTAGCGAAGAAAACGAGAGTAATAACAACGATTGTTACTTCGATACTAGAGTGGTTGTACCAGAGCGTGACAATGGCAGCAACGGCGGTGGCGGACAAAGCTACTGTGTGTGTTCTAACTATACGCAGCGTACGTTCTGCGAAAGTTTTGACGAGTACAGCACAGGAATGTTAGGACCACAATCGAACTGTTGGACGACTTGGTCAGGTGATCTTTCTGGTTACGAAGATGGTGTAGTTGAAAACAGCAATGGTAACAATTACATGAAGATCAAAGCACCAACTTCCAATGCGAAGCAAGACGTAGTATTGCGTTTGGGCGATCGAACGAGTGGGAAATACAGCTTAGATTTCAAAATGTGGTTGTTCAACGATCATAGAGGCTATTACAATGTCTTGCATACGTTCGCACCAGGTGCAGATCTTCCAGATCATGCCTTCGAGGTGTACTTCATGGGAGATGGAACAGGTTATGTGATGGCAGCAGGTCGTCAGCACAACTTCTCTTACCCAACCTTCGAGTGGTTTGATGTGAAGCAAGAGTTTGACATTGATAATGATGTTGCTACCGTATCTATCAACGGTGTAAAAATTGGTTCTTGGATGTTTAGTACTAAGCCGAACCACAACCGTTCGTTCTCTCGACGTTTGGCAGCAATGAATTACTATCCAGTAGATAACCAAAATCAATTCTACATTGATAATGTGCGCTTCAATAAAGTGACGGGTAATGCTACGGATGAAGAAGTAGAAGGTAGAGACGACGAAATCTTGCCTCCACCATTGATGGAAGAAGAGGAATTGAGTGTATTACCTAACTTCAACATGAGCTACTATCCAAACCCTGCGAGCAGCAATTTGACGGTAGAGTTCAATGTAGAAGATGCAAGCGATGTACGTATTGAGTTGATTAACTCAATTGGACAAACGGTGATGATTCACGAAGAAGATGGAGTACAAGAAGTGCGCCACCAATTCGATATCACGAATCAAGCAGCAGGTTTGTACTACATCAAAGCGTGGGCTGGTAATCAGCAGATTACGCGTCCTGTGGTGATTACGAGGTAAGAGTAGATTTTCTTGGATTCCGTCTGAGATTATCATAATTGAAAAAAGCGGCACTTCTTTGGGGTGTCGCTTTTTTTATGCGGCTTTGCAGTGTGGTGTGTATAATAAATCGCACAAATACCGAAAGTGTTTGCTGAGAGCGACCTGTTTTGGATTTGGATGGACGTCGAGTCCATCCAAATCCATCAAGGTTTCTTAAGGAAAAAAATGGCTAAAAAGCCATTTTTTTCCTTAAGAAACCTCAATCAAATCATGGCGGTTCGACCACGTCTGCCTTAGGCTGATGCCGCCATGATTTGAAAAGAGCAATTTGTTATACACACGACTTTGCAGATGCAGATCGAATTTATTTGGTTAGGTATAGAAATAGAGTTATTACAAATTATGAAGAGTTCGATGCCCTTTTGATTTGAAATTTCACGTTTCTTTGATAAAAAATATTATTCCTTTTCCGCTTTTGAAATGGTACGTCTAGACTGGGTAAGTTTCCAAAACTTACCAAGTCTATAGCTCAATATTATCAAGCATTCTAATACAAAATCCCTTGCAACGGCTGCGTCCCATACATCTTCCCTTTCTTCGTCATTTTGACCAAATGAGCAATCCTTTTTTCCTTATCGGCTTGGCGACTGGGCGCAGTTCCCAGTTCTAAAATCCAGCCTACTTTCAAACGTTTATAAAAATGTGGGAAGGCTTGGAAATCTAGCCAAACATTCTCTAGTTCTAATCGCTCTCGCAACCAATCAGGAACTTTGAATGCTTCATCAGGTGAGCCAATTTGATCGGCAATTGGAGCTTCTCCAACAGCAGTCATTTCTTTAGTATGCTGCAATTTCCAAACACGCTGTCGATTCAATTCAGAAAGAAAAGTTTTCTTCTTTCGACGTGGCGTAATACGCTGCACACTGCCTTCGGGACAATTCTTTTTCGCTACACTATCTATCCAACCAAAACACAAACAGACCTCTACTAAATCATCATAATTAATGGAAGGTTTACCCGAAGCCTTGATGTATTTTTGTATCCAAATTTCTGTTTTCTGCTGGTGGTTTTCTTTCAACCAGTTGTACCATTCTTGGCGGTTTTTTGGATGGAAGATTTCTGTTATTTGCATAGTTAAGAGTTGAAAAGACCAGAAATATTTGCTGTGGATTTGACTTCTCCTAATATATTTAGATTACGGTTGTACAAAGTATTAAGTAAGCAAAATCTAGCTATTAAGGCATAAAATCTAGTATTTTTAGTGAGCTAATCGTTCCAAAATCCTGGTTTTATCACAAAACTTATAGTCCTAGTACTTAATTCCTAATACTTCGTATACAACTATATTTAGATAGGCTCTTAGCAGAACGAATTTACTTCATTAATAAAATTTGTAATAAACTAAGATAACCAAATTTGAAGAAGTTATTTTTGTAGTCAAGGTGAAAAACGCAGATAAAGCCATAGTTACGTCGAGTATTTTTAACGTAGTGTAAAGGAAAAAAAGTCCGTCGGTAAAGTGTCGAATATTAGCGAACATAGTCCTTTTCTAAGGGTTGAATTGATATTATGAGGTCTCAACTGCTATCATTTATTCTTCTACTCTTTGTAAGCGTAGTACTTTCTGCGCAAACGCGTCCATCTTTTCTTCCAGACCAAATCGAAACGCCGAGTACACTTGAAATTCAGACACTTTGCAAACCTGGCGTTAAAAATAAATCGCGCTCTCGCGGCTTAGAAATTTCCTATCACTATTTGGATGGGAGCACTTTCCGCGAAGAAACCGAAGAACCCTTCCCGAATGAAGAAGCTCGAACTCAGGCATTGACGAACACTACTTTCAAAATTAAAATTCCAATTATTAATCGTCCTGGTTTCAATTTATTGTTGGGCTATAATCGCGAACGAGAGAACTATAAATTTGAGGAATTGGGCAGTCAGCATCCCATTTTTTATGAGACTTTAGATCAAAATATTTTCAAAAGCAACAATTACAGCTTGATCGTATCGAAGTCTTTGGATGATAAGCATTATCTAGGTTTTAATGCGCGTGTGCTTTACAATGGAAACTATTCAGGTTGGTCTACTTCAAATAATCTTTACCAACATTTTAGCTTAATCGGAGTGTATGGCTTTAAGTTGAACGAAGATTTTGAGTGGGGTTTTGGTTTATCTTACAGTAAGGATTTGGAGCAACAACAGCGACTCATTCCTTTTCTTGTTTATAATAAAAATTTTTCCGACCGCTGGGGCATCGAAGCGGTGCTGCCCGTTTCTGTGCAACTGCGGCACAACATCAATCGTGGAAATATTTTACTCTTTGGCGCTAATTATACCAATCAGTCTTACGGCATGAACAATATCTTAAATAATGTAGGCGATTTTTATGTCATCAATCATGCAGAAGTGCGCGGCAGTATTAGTTGGGAGGCAAAATTGATGCCTTGGATTTGGTTGAATGTGAAAGCAGGTTATCAATACAATTTCGATACGGAAATGCTCAACGTCAATAATAGCGAAGCAAGTATTATCTACGATCCAACGAATTCTCTTTTTTTTAGAATCGGTATTTTTGTCTCACCGCCAGATTCATTTGTGAAGTAGTTTCTACTTTCCTCGACAATATCCTATCACGGCTTGCTGAAAAGAGCGAGGGCGTTCCAAGATGCCAAAAAACTCATCCAAATACCCATTCATCCATCTCTTTGATTTGAAATTCAGCTCTTGATTCTCTTCTATGATTTGATAGAAAATGCCTTTTTTTTGAATAAATAGTTGAGCGACACTTTCGTAAGTGCCTGCGCTTCTGCAAATGCCTCTAAACAAGCGTTGCGTTACATTTTTGATGGGCAAATTTTCATTCGGTACTGCATAAACGGTATTCACCATGCCTGCATAATCGAAATCATAAGGCACACAAACGGGCAATGAATATCTGTAGGTACGGAAGCTGAAAACATTGTGATTGTTGGCAATCGCCCAATCTGTATTTCCGATCATATACTGGAAAAGGTAGAGCAAATTGGTTTGCTCTGGCAGCGTATATTTTGGATTGAGGACACTGGAGCGATAAGGCGTTCCTTCAAAGCGCGCTGCCAATTCTTTCGCGGGTTCGATGAGGAAACCATAACTTGTGAACGGTTTTATTTTTTGAGCATGATCTACATAATGAATTGCTACCAATTGCACTCGAAAACTCATTGGACTCAACTCGTTGAACATTCGGTAAGCCAAATATTCTTTGATTAAGTATTGCTCATACGCCTCTCCTTTTCGACACTGACAAACCAGTTTGAGTTTATTGAAATCTGATCGCAAACCAGCCGCTTGTAAAGCATCTTTCGCAAATTTGAGTTTCAGTGGCGGATAGTAACAGGTGCTTTTGCGAGAATTTCCACGCGCTCTGACTTTGATGTTCTTGACTTGTTCGACACCTGCCAAATCTAAATAAGTGAGGCTTGCTTCTTGATAATTTTCCCTTGATTTTTTCTTTATCAATTGTCCTAAATCTGTCTCAAAAGTGAGGTTTAGAATTTGTTCGCGCTGAAAATAATTGAAAATGGAAGGTTCATCTTTGCTGTATGCTAAAAATAGACAGAAGCAAAGTAGTAATGTTGTGAGTGTTTGTTTCATAGGTATTGGATTTGTAATATCGAAGATAATATTTCTTAAAGCAGCAACAAAAATTCCTGCCGCCAGCCGAAACTACAACAGGAACTGTAAATCAAACAATTGCTTTCGATAGTAGACGGAATACAATAAGATTATGAACCACAAAAGAGACAAAGGAACACAAAGACTTTTGTGCTCTTTATATTCTTTGTATTGTGGTTCAATTCAAACTGATCTTTCAGTCTGACTCCCTGTCCTAAATCTTCGTTACTTTCAAACTTTTCACTTGTTCTTCATTGCCCAATCGAAGAATGTAATTTCCTGATTTCCAATTACCTGTGGAAAGGATTTGTTGATTTTTACCAGCAGTAGATTTGAATTGCAATTCTTGAATTTTTCTGCCTAGTGCATCGAAAACTTCAAGTGTCCAAGTACCTGTTTTTTTGCTATTCCAACTTAATTGTAAGTCTTGGTCAAAAGGATTTGGTGAAATCGTAAGTGCCAAATCTTCTTGTACTAATTCTTCTGTATTAGAAATAACCAAGTCGCGCTCACCTTGCACAAACCAAACGCCCCACTTTCCACCTTCGATTAGCGTTTGAGAACTGCCTACGGAACTGATTTTGTCTTCTCCTAGTGCAATGATATCCAAGAATTCATCGCCAAAAAAATCTGGACTATCGTAGATAATTGCTTCATCTTTAGGAGAAAAATTAGGATAGCCTAGATCAGAATTTTCTGTAATGACTCTCAATTCTCCACGCTCAATATTTGCGCCTACAATTTGGTATTCTTGCGTGATGCCATCGTCGTAAAACCAATCGAAAGCGATGATGTAAGGTGAGTTTTTGGAAAAAGTTGGATTGCCAATACTTACGTTTTCGGGCAGCGAAGTGATGAGTTTGAAGACGTCGCCATTGGCAAATTGCTCTCCATTGCTGTCCCAAACTTGAATGAACGCAATGTCCCAATAATCTACATCCAAACCAAGATCATCTGTTCCCAGAACATTGTAGGAATCGTACATCAAGAACTCTCCTTGATAGTCCCATTCCATAAAATCAGAATAGCGAACGCCGTCAGTATCGAAGCCACCTTGTGCAGTGGTTGGATTGAACAACTCGAAGGTTTGTCCTAGTCCTGAATTGAAATCAAAGACAAAAATTTCGTTTCTCAAGTCGTTTGTCGTCGCAGCGATCTTAGTTCCATCTTTAGAGACGACTACATTTCGCCAGATATTTTGAGGATTATTTTCTAAGAAACTTTCGGTATAAGTTCCTTGCTCATTGAGCACCATAATGCGCAAAGTTCCATCGTCTGCTACGAAAACAATGAAGCGACCATCATCGGTCACACTTGGGCGACTGGCAATTTTAGTATTGGAAATGGCAGGTACGCTTTCTCCATCAAATAGATAGATTGGTGAAAAATCTGCGTCGGTCATCACGATGAAATCTGCCCCTTCGTTTTGCTCTAAATCTACCTCAGTTTCGGTCTCTTCTCCATCGAAAATACCAACCTCATCAAAAGCGCGTTTTACAGCGGCTACTTCGCTAGAACTTGCGCCGTGTCTATCTGCCGCAGCCTGAACCAAGGCTAATCTCGCATCAATAAATTGAGAAGAACGCGTCAAGTATTGCGATAAGGCACGATAGTAAATTTGCTCTGCTTTCTCCACTCCAATTGCTGTTGCTATTTTGAAAAAAGCGAAATTGGGAACGCCGCTATTGACGTGTACGCCGCCGTTATCTTGATCGTTGGAGAGGTTGACGTATTGGCTCATGGTGGCAGGTTGCCAGCCGTTGTCGCCGAAGCGATTACCACCATTATTAGGGTTCGCCATATCGCGCATCGCGCCCGAACGAAAAACGCGCGTATCCGCCACATCTTCTGCCAATTGATAGGTCTCATTTTCGATCAAAACGCCAAAAACATCCGAAAAACTTTCGTTCAATGCGCCCGACTGTCCTAAGTAAATCAAACCTGCCGTTTCTTGCACCACGCCATGCGTCATTTCGTGTCCTGCTACGTCCAACGCCTTTTGCAAAGGTGCATTGAATGCCACATCGCCATTGCCATAAAAAATTGCTTCCCCATTCCAAAATGCATTGTCCATCTGCGCGCCATTTTCGGTCACATTGAAGAATGCACGAATATTGCCGCCGCTTCCATTGATGGAGTTTCGATTGAATTTTTGTCGGTAATAGTTGTAGCACAAAGTTGAATTGTAATGGGCAGAAACTGCTTTGGGATCGTTCCAATTATCTTTATTACTTGATGTCGCCAAAGAAGCATTGAAATTATCGCCTGGCTGTGTATTTTTTGCATCAATCGTTGCTAATACGCCAACCAAATCACCATTTCTAAATTGCTCCTCATTGAACATGGGTTGACTAGCATCTACCATAAAAAACTGCCCATTTTCTTCATATGCTCCAAATTGCCGCACCTCGCCAAATAGATCTGTTCCTCTTGCTACGACAGGGCCATTTGATGGTAACTCTAGATCAGCTTTTGGCAACTCTTCCACACAAACTCCTTGGTGCGTTTTGTGATTTTTGCCATGTACATGACCATAAAAACTACAACTGGTGTTCATTTGTAGCAAAATTTCGCCCGAATGTGCATCAATGAAGTACTCCCAGCGATCAAGGAGATTGGGAACGACGACTAGATGCCACGCCAAATGTGCTTGATTGGGTTGTAAATCTTTGTGAAAAATGAGCAATTTGGCAGAATTGCCGCTGGTGTATTTTTTGTTTTCTTTACTTAGCTCTTGAAAGTAAGTACGCTTCGCCAAATCGCTCTCTGCAATGGCAAAAGCAGCATCTTTTCCCAATGTTGGCATTAGATTTTTGAGCTTTGGACTAGGGGAATAACGACCATTGAATAGATTCATTTTTCCAGTTGCATCTGTATGTAAAATGACTTCTCCGCCGTACACTTCCAAGCCTTCATATTCTTGCAACATCCGAATGTGTGTTTGCCCTAACTCATCTCGCTCTTGCCGATGAATTTTGAACTCTTTTTGCACCTCTCGAATGGGCAATTGATCTTGCAAAGCCTTCAAATAATCATACGCTCGTGCTTCCATACTTTTACTCAAATCTTCTTGCTCTAGTTTTCCTTGAATGAAGGTTGGTAAACCACTTTTGGTGCGTTGTAAGATTTGGAAAGTAGAAGTTTGATGCTTCGTGAAATTGGCTTTTGGCATTGGTGCATATTTCAAGCGTGGAGCTTGTTGTAGTCTCTTGCTGTGCGCCGCTTTTTCTGCTAAGTTGATCGCTGGCTGAAAGCTACTGGCTCTAGAATTGCCATTAGTATTTCCTTTTGTTGGTCTTTGAATTTGTTTCATACCTTGCCCTGAAAGTAAGAACATGGAACAGCATAAAAATAGTGAAGTGATAATAGATTTCATTTCCCAGAAGTTTAGAATAGATTTTGCAATTGTTTGGTTTTCTATTTGCCTATCACACAAGTTTGGCAGCTACGATTCAAATATCGGAATTGATCTTTAGAAATCTGTTAAATTGGAAGTCAAGGTGGTGATTAGTGTCGTGAAGTAAGTGTTTTGTAAGTCAACACTCCATAAAATTTTTTCGGCAGTTCAGCATATTCAGATAATGAATGAGCATCTAGTAATGTCATTGCCAAATTGAAAATGGATGATTATAAATTGAAAATTATGCAAAACAATAATTTGCAAAAACCTCATTATCTGATCATTATGATTATCTAATTTTGCTCATTTTCAATTCTCCACTTTTTAATTTTCAATTTGGCGAACATAATGATCTAGTACTACAATCACATTCCTCCAGGTCGGCGCGAAATAAGCAATGCTTGTAACTAAACCCATTCTCGTCCCGTCCCACTATCAATTCATCCAAAAAATGAGGTGATTTAAAAATCATACTTCATTTTTACGATCAAATAAAACACAACGCAGTATGCAACTACAAATAGAACAGCTCTCCAAAACCTACGCTAATGGCGTAAAGGCTCTTGATAATGTTACCCTTACTATTCCTACTGGAATGTTTGGATTACTTGGTCCAAACGGAGCTGGTAAATCTACTTTGATGCGTACCATTGCCACCTTGCAAGAACCTGATTCGGGTAGCGTGCAATTGGGAAATTTAGATGTTTTGCAGCAGAAACATGAGTTGCGAAAAGTGTTGGGTTATTTGCCACAGGAATTCGGTGTTTATCCAAAAGTAAGTGCACAAGACTTATTGAGCCATATGGCAGTATTGAAAGGGGTGACCAATAAATCAGAGCGTAAAAATCTAGTAGATGCGCTGCTAGAACGCGTTAATTTACACGAAGTCCGTAAAAAAGCAGTGAGCGGTTTCTCTGGCGGAATGCGCCAGCGTTTTGGCATCGCTCAAGCCTTGATTGGCGAACCAAAATTGATAATCGTAGATGAACCCACAGCGGGTCTCGACCCAGGCGAACGCAATCGGTTTTACAATCTCCTTTCTGAAATTGGTGAAAACGTAATCGTCATACTTTCCACACATATCGTTCAGGATGTCAAGCAGTTATGCTCCAATATGGCGATTATTAATCATGGAAACTTACTGTACAGCGGTAAGCCTTCAGATGCCATCAATCAACTCGGAAATACCATTTGGGAAAAAGCGATTGAGAAATCAGAAGTGCCACAATACGAAGCACAATACCAAGTTATTTCAAGCAAATTGGTTTCTGGTCGCCCAGTAATTCACATTGTTAGCGAAAGTGATCCAGGCAATGGTTTTCACGCCGTAGAAGCGGATTTAGAAGATGTGTTCTTCACTAAAGTCATGGGAAATGTGGAAGTGGAAATCTGAAAGTCGCAAGACCTTTCATGTTTCACTTTTCAAATTTCGTATTTCAAATTTCAACTTTGTAAGTTATGTTCTGGGAATTCTTCACTTTCGACTTTAAAAACCGCTTCAAACAACCGATGGTTTACATCTTTTTCCTCATCAATTTTGCACTGATACTTGCTGCTGTTTTGAGTGACAATATAACCGTTGGGCAAGGCATGGGAAATGTGAATATCAACTCGCCGTATTCTATTATGACGTATTCAGTGATGATGTCTCTCATTACACTGATAATGACGACGGCATTTATGAATACTTCCGCTTTGCGAGACTACAACCATAAATACGACCAAATTCTCTTCGCAACGCCGCTGAATAAATTCGGCTATTTGTTTGGACGTTTTTGTAGTGGCGTCTTGGTATCGCTTGTTCCAATGTTGGGTGTTTTTTTAGCGATCATGATTGCTCCTATTTTTCCTTCTGCTAATGCCGATAAAGTAGGTATCTTTCAACTTGCGCCTTACATCAATAGCTTCTTTCTATTCGTATTGCCCAATACCTTACTAGCAGGGGCTATCATTTTTGCATTGGCGACGCTCTTCAAGAACACTATTGTTTCTTTCCTTGGGGCATTGCTGCTAATGGTTGGCTATGTCATTGCTGGAAATATGCTCTCCGATTTAGAGAATGAACAAATGGCAATGCTATTTGACCCTTTTGGCATCAGTCCACTTCAATTATTGACCAAATATTGGACGTTAGATGATAAGAATACGATGTGGCTGACCTTGAGTGGTTCGATGTTGATGAATCGTTTGTTGTGGATTGCAGTAGCAACTTTGGTGTTTGCGTTCACTTATTTTCGCTTCTCTTTTACAAGAAGAAAAAGTCGCAAAAAACAAAAATCAGCGAGCACTTCGCCTTCCATGAGACAAAGTTTTCAGCAGTTGAAAGCCTTACCCAAAGTCAATCTAAAAGATAATGCTGCAACCTACTTTGCTCAATTTCGCAATCAAGTAAAATTGGAGTTTTGGGGAACGATAAAAAGTACAGCGTTCATCGTCATCTTGGTTTTTGGCATTCTCAATATGATCTCTGGCATTAGCCAAACCGATACTTGGTACGGCACAGGTAACTATCCTGTCACCTACATTATGACTGATGCAATAGAAGGTTCACTTTATCTATTTCTGATTATCATCATTACCTATTACAGTGGTGTGTTAGTCTGGAAAGAACGCAACGCCAAAATGAACGAATTTTTTGATGCTTCGCCTTTCCCTTCCTGGGTGCCATTTCTCTCCAAATTTGTAGCATTGGTTGGATTGACAGGAGTGATTCTAGCCGTGTCAATTGTCATTGGTATGGCAATGCAAGCCGTTAAAGGATATACCAATTTTGAGCTGGGTGTTTACTTGCAAGAACTTCTAGTACTTGACTATCTTTGGTTTATCATCTTGATTGCACTGGCAATGTTGATTCAAGTTTTAGTTAACAATATGTACTTGGGGTTCTTTGCTTTCATCGTTGTGATGATACTCAATGCTTTTGTTTGGAATGCACTGGATGTGAATAGTAACTTACTGATTTTTAGTAGTACACCGGACTATAGATATTCTGATATGAATAAAATCATGCCTTTCACGAAAGGTCTGATTGGCTATAATGCTTATTGGTTGCTTTTTGCTAGTTTGATGTTGCTTGGTGGCGTATTGATGTGGGTGCGAGGAAAGGCTTTGAATATTGGTGATCGCTTCCGTATTGCGAAGCAGAGATTTGATAAAAGAACGACGCTAGTTGCGGCTAGTTTGGCTTTGCTTTGGCTTGGAACAGGTGGCTTTTTGTATTACAATGCAGAAGTACTCAATGACTACAAAACAAGGAAACAGAGTGAACAACAATCCGTTGATTATGAGAAGAATTATAAGAAATACGAAGGCATCGCACAGCCAAGAATAACGGATATTACTTATGATATTCAAATCTTTCCAAAAGAGCGAAATTTCATCGCCGATGCGGAAGTTTGGATTAAAAATAAGCATCCTCATCCAATTGATTCTATCCATTTTTCTACACCAGCTCAATTTGAGACAAAAATTGATTTACCTAATGCCAAATTGGTGCACGAAAATCAAAATTTACACTATTTTATCTACGAACTAGACACGTCATTGCAAGCAGGAGATTCGATGCAGTACAAAGTACATTCCGAATACATTTCAAAAGGCATTGAGAATGAAGTCAGCTTCGAGCGCGTCAATCAAAACGGAACTTTCGTAGATAACTCAAGTTTCATGCCTGCCATCGGCTACTCTAATTCTGGTGAATTGGGTGATAACGATACTCGAAAAGAATATGGCTTGCCTAAGCGAGAGCGAATGCAAAAATTGGAAGCCAATTGTTCCGTCGCTTGTAACAATAGCTACATTTCTCGCGATGCGGATTGGGTGAATGTCAAATCAACAATCAGTACTTCTGCCGATCAAATTGCGATTGCGCCAGGTTCTTTAATCAAAGATTGGGAAGAAGAGGGAAGACGCTATTTTGAATACGAATTGGACAAACCCGTTTTGAATTTTTATTCTTTCATGTCGGCCGATTATGAAGTGCAAAGAGCGAAATGGAAAGATGTAGATTTAGAGGTTTATTACCACAAAGGGCACGAATACAATGTGGATAAAATGCTCAAATCCATGGAAAATTCCTTAGAGTATTTTTCTAGCAATTTCTTACCCTATCCACATCATCAAGCACGCATTATTGAATTTCCGCGCTTCGCAAGTTTCGCACAAGCCTTTCCAGGCACCATGCCTTATTCCGAGAGTATTGGCTTCATCGCCAATTTGAAAGAAGAAGATGCGATTGATGGTGTTTATTATGTAGTAGCGCACGAAATGGCGCATCAGTGGTGGGCGCATCAAGTGATCGGCGCAGAAATGCAAGGCTCAACTATGTTATCGGAGACCTTCGCGCAATATTCTGCTTTGATGGTGATGGAAAAAGAATACGGAAAAAATAAAATGCGTCAATTCCTAGAATACGAAATGGATCAATATTTACGCGGACGTGGAGCAGAAACCGAAAAAGAGGTGCCGCTGATGGAAGTCGAAAATCAAGGTTACATTCATTACCGCAAAGGCAGTGTGGTAATGTATGCCCTCAAAGATTACATTGGAGAGGATAGCTTGAATACGGCACTGCGTCGTTTCGCGGAAGAAGTCGCTTATCAAGAGCCGCCCTACACTAATTCTTTGGTCTTGATGTCCGAATTGGAAAAAGTGACGCCCGATAGTTTATCCTACTTGCTCGATGATCTATTTCGTAGCATTACGTTGTACAGTAATCGAACAACCGAAGCGACCTACAAAGAATTGGATAATGGCAAATACGAAGTCACTTTCCAAATCGAAGTCGAAAAATTCCGAGCAGACAGCACAGGTCGCGAAACGGATATTGCTTTCAATGATTTTATGGATATTGGCGTCTACAAAAAAGCCGAAGAAGGCAAGCAATTTGGCAGACCACTTTATTTGGAGCGCAAACGGATTCATCAGAAGGAAAATACTTTTACGGTCATTGTAGATGAATTGCCTTATGAAGCAGGCATTGATCCAAGGTATTTGTTGATTGATCGAGTGCCAGATGATAATGTGAAGAAGTTGACGAAGGAGTAAGATATTCTGGGCGTATATAATAAATTGTACAACGATCAAATGATACTTGCTAAGAGCGGCTTGTTTTGGAATTGGATAGACATCGAGTCTATCCAATTCCATCAGGGTTTACTAAGGACAAAAAATGGCGGACAGCCATTTTTTGTCCTTAGTAAACCCCGATCAACTCATAGTGGTTCGATGCCGCTATGAGTTGACAAGAGCAGAGATTAGAGTTTCTGTTACTCCAAATCTTCTGTAAAAGTGCAATTGCTTATAAACACATATTTTGAGGTTTTGCTGTAAAGTGAAGCCCTTTACACGTGAACATATAAAATTAT
>JBCDFY010000093.1:0-25965 GCA_039176995.1 Bacteroidota bacterium | reverse complement strand
TTTAAAAGAGGAAAGGCTTAAACCACATAAAGAAGCTAATTCACTGATGGATAAGTTCTCATATTTATGTAGTTCAATTACGTTTTTAAAATTGACGTTTTGTGAATAATACAAATCTTCTATAAGCTCCAGTACAGAAGCAGCATTTCTTGATTGCACCAATAGCAATATTAATTCTTTAAGTTTTAATTCTAATAAATCTTCATTGACTATCTGAGGATTATGAAAATAGAACTCTAATGACTCAATAAATCTTTTCATCATGTCATCAGGTACAATCACCTTAACTTGTTTAGTTGCCTTTCTTTGTTTAAAAACCTTGGGTAATTCATTGCTATACAACTGCTTCAGTATATCAGGTAGTAAGTGTACTACAATTATTTCTGTAGGACTGTTTGCTGTTTGTAACCAATCTGTAACATAAGCTCCACATTTTAGAAGTACTGCTTCTTTATCTTTCAATTTGATATTGACCTCCGAAGATAGTAGTTTAGGTGTATTTCCTTTAGCATATAAGAAACATCCACTATCTTGAAAAACAGGATTATATCTAAATGGAGGCTGAATAACTACCTTTTCAATTAAATTTTTGTTTTGATATTTTAATATCTGTCTGGACTGTATCATCCTTGGATTCAGGTTTTGATTATCTTGGTTGCAGCCAACTCACAGGAATGTCTGCCCCCGATTCTGAACTATACCGCATCAATGAGCAGGCAGATACTTCAGTTGAACGATGTTCTATTGAACTAAAGGGAAAAGCGAAAATATCTTATTCTGTTTATTATTCAACGGTTTCTATAAATGGCGTAGCGGCGTTTAGCTACTATTAACATTTTACATATTATTGTAGCTAGTTTTTACTTCCTCATTTTCAATAAAAGCTTTGCATTACTTATCATGTCCCAAAAAGTTAATTCCTTTTTAGCTGCTATTTCCATTTTCCTTTCGGCTTCTTTAATAACTTCTTTCTCTGCAGTCAAAAAATCGCCCGAGTCAAAGATTGGTTTTGGGTCGTATTCAATTGCTAACTGAGCGGCTTTTGCTACTATTTCTCCTTCCATAAGATTTAATAAATATAGAGCCATATCTATTCCAGCAGATACACCAGCTGCAGTTATTATCTTTCCTTGTTCAATAATTCGGTCTCTCGTTGGCTTTGCTCCGTAATTGGCTAATAGTCCAATAGCTTTCCAATGAGAAGTAGCCTTCTTATCTTTAAGTAATCCAGCAGCACCTAATATAATTGAACCTGTACAAACACTTACAGTCTTAGTTGTTTGAGAGTGAATTTGTTTAATCCAATTTAGTACCTTTTTATTTTTTAACACTCTTAAATATCCTACTGTTGAACCTGGAACCAATAATATGTCTGCCGTTTTAATATCATCTATTTGGTATTTAGGATTTATTTCAATGAAGGTACTATCTGAAATAACAGGCTTTTTATTTATTGAAGCAAAAAGTATTTCAGCATCTTTGAAGTTTCTTAAAACTTCATAAGGTCCTATCGCATCAAGCATAGTCATTCCTTGATATATAAATATTACTATTTTCATTATTTTTTAATTAGCTACAACTCGTTTATGTGCGCAACTTTCTTTTACACAAATGCCATCTCTATCCGATCAATTCTTAGCAGAAAGACCAGTAGTCTAGGGGAGCTTGCAAAAGAACTGAATACTAATCGTGTGAATTTACAAAAAATAGCAAAAGGCTACAGAGATATTCCAAAATATCGAAGAGGTGATTTTAGGAGTATTGTTAGAGAGTATGGCTTTGGTAATTAAAAAGGTTCCAATACCCTACCGTTTAGTATATAAGAACCCTCATTTTAGTGCAGAAGTAATTCAGAAAATCCAACTTTCCAAAAGTATTGAAAATCCTCTCCTCCATTTTTCTAATCCTTAAGGAGGTATTGAAAAATGAAGAATTTTACACCCTTAGTTACTATTCCTAGAATAATATTTTGCATAAACATAATAAAAATGGAAGCCACTCGATCAAGTACAATACCGCTTCCGATACTTCAAAGGAGACATTTTTTTAAACTTCGTAAACTGTTTGTAGAAAAAAGTAAGTGATTCATAACCACTGGTATAGCCGATTTCTGCAACTGACAAATCTGTTTCGATGAGCATTCGGCTGGCGATATTGATGCGATATTCATTGAGGAAATTAAAAAAAGGACGTCCCATCATTTTACTAAAAAAACGAGAGAAGGCGTACTCTGATAAATTAAGCAAGTCTGCTAATTCTTTCAAGTAAATTTTTCGAGCATAATGCGCTTCCACAAAGTCATACACTTTTGCCATTCGGCTGCTGTGCTCGGTTGGCATATCTTGTGTAAAACTAGCTTCGGATAAGGTTTGGTAGTTGCAATCAGCAAGTTTTCTGAGTAGAAAAAGCAATTGAAAATACAATTCATCTCCTGCTAAATCAGGCATTTGTAGCAAAGTAGGAAGCAAATTTTGAACGCTTGCGCGATCAAAAAGAATCCCTCGCGAAGCAGTGGTCAACAATTTAAACACCTTTTCTAATTCTGGTACTTTTGCAAAAATACCTTTGTACCATTGTATGACTGTGGACCTAGCACCATTATTGACTTGGTCGTAATTTTTCCAAGAATGAGGTAGGTTGGAACGCAACAGCATCAACTCTCCCGCTTCATAAGAGCCCACAAAATCTCCAATAAATTTCGTGCCTACACTGTGTTCAATATAAATCAATTCGTGTTCTGGATGAAAATGCCAAGGTGCTTCAAAGGTAGGTTTGCGATACCGAAAAGCAATAACAGACTGTTGCCGCTTCATCGCTACTTGCTGTAAAATAGGTTTCATCTGTTGTACTCCATTAATAATTTACGGTTCTACCTGATTTTACATGGAGCAACGGCAAAATTTGTCAAATTTTACACTTTGAGTAATCGAAAAGATCAATAAGTATAGTTCCTTCTTATCATTTCTAAATTTGACAAATTTATATCATCACGTAATTTCAGGAAGAGCCTAATTTACACACTATTTTAACAAATAAAACATTTTTAAAAAACTTATAACTGCAAAATAGTTTACTTTTTAAGCAAAAAAAGAGAAGATAAAGCTGTTATTCCTATTTATTTTTGTAGTTAGCTTCACTAGGGCACACATTTTTTAGAACTCGACAGGTCACGTCCGAAAAATCCCTGCCCAATCGTCGACAGGCAGGCGGGTTTTAAGGAGGATTTTTTGGACGCTCCAATAGGTTCTTGAGGGCGAAAAGCATCAAAAATTTTTGATTTTTGATGCTTTTCGCCCTTAAAAACCTCTAGCAGAAAGTCTTTTCACCTTTGAAAAAAGACTTTCTGCGATTCTTGGAAACGAAATCTTTCATTTTTAATTTGTGTACCCTATTAAATAGTTAACCAAAAAATACAGAATAAGGAACGATGAAATACGGCTTGATGAAGAATTATGTTTTAATTGTATTAGTACTTAGTTTCATTTTACCTTACTCCTGCGGTCATTCCAATTTGCCCGAAGACGTAGCAATTGCTTACAAAGAGCTTCCAGAACAATTAGATTTCAATATCCACGTCAAGCCTATCCTTTCTGACAAATGCTACGCTTGTCATGGTCCAGATAAAGGAAAAATAAAGGCTGGTTTGCAATTGCATCTTGCAGAAACTGCTTATGCTGCATTGCCCGATCATCCAGATAAAGTCGCCATCAAACCTGGTAGTTTAGCCAAATCAGAAGCCTACCATCGTATCTTTTCTGATGATCCAAGTACTATGATGCCGCCTCCTGAGTTCAATGTGCCCTTGAGTGATTATGAAAAAGCTGTCTTAGTAAAATGGATAGAAGATGGCGCAGAATACCAACCACATTGGGCCTTTTTGAAACCTGAAATGCCTAAAATTCCAACAATAAAGAATCAAAACTTCGCTCAAAATCCAATCGACCATTTTGTACTCAAAAAATTAGAAGAACAAGGACTACAAGCCTCTGAAGAAGCGGATAAAGCACTTTTATTTCGACGCCTAACGCTTGATCTGACAGGACTGCCACCTACCGTAGAAGAAATCGAAAATTTCCTAGCGGATGGTGCTGAAAACGCTTACGAGAAACAAGTAGATCGCCTAATGTCCTCTGTGCATTATGGTGAAAAAATGGCAACCGATTGGATGGATGTTGCGCGTTATGCAGATACTTATGGTTATCAAGTAGATCGCTATCGAGATATGAGTCCGTGGCGCGATTGGGTCATCGAATCTTTCAATGAAAATATGCCCTACGATCAGTTCCTGACTTGGCAATTGGCGGGTGATTTGCTTCCAAATGCCACACGCGAACAAATTCTGGCAACAGGTTTTAATCGCTTGCATCCTCAAAATATGGAAGATGGCATTATCGGTGAAGAATATCGAGTAGAAAATGTGTCTGATCGGGTAGCGGTACTAGGTGATGGAATTATGGGTTTAACGCTTTCCTGCGCCAAATGCCACGATCACAAATACGATCCCATTTCGCAAAAAGAGTACTTCGAGTTGTACAGTTTTTTCAACAATATTCCTGAAACAGGGCAAGTTTCTTGGGATAAAGCAATGCCGCCACCTGTCTTGGAAATTCCAACCAAAGCACAAGAGCAATTGATTCATAAATTGAAAGCGAACGTGGCAGCAGCAAAGATTGAGTTAGAAGAAATTTCAAAAGCCGAGCAAGCTGCAATCAGGAAGTTCATTAATCAGAAAGATTTCAAAAATACAACTCCAAGGCGTCCAATCGCCAAATACACTTTGGAAAATAGTTTGAAGAATATTTTTGCTCCACAGCAGCAACCCAAAATGGATCGCTTTGCTTCGCCCAATGAAGCCCCCACTTTCACAGCTGGACATCAAGGGAAAGGCTTGTTAATAGATGGTGATGCGTGGATGGAATGTAAGGAAGTGGGCATTTTCAAACGCAGCGATGCTTTCTCGATTGGACTTTGGGTGAATATCCCAAAGGAAACCAAAGAGGGGGTCATTTTTCATAAAAATAAAGGAACAACGCTGCATTCTTATCGCGGCTATCATTTGTATTTACGAGACGATAAGTTGGAGTGGGCAATGGCACGCACCTTACCTACTAATGCCATCATCGAGCGGAGTTTGAATGCAATTCCGAAGGACGAATGGACACATTTGATGGTAACTTATAATGGTTCGAGTACTGCGGCAGGAACGAAACTTTATATCAATGGTGAAGAAGCTCAAACAAAAGTAGAAAATGATAATTTGACGCGCGATATTGTGTTCAATTATTTAGAAGATATTATCTATCCTGAACCGCTAGAACCTTGCCTAAAAATAGGTGGACGATGGCGCGGCGTAGGCATAAAAGGAGCAAGTGTCGATGATGTTGTAGTGTATGATGCGAAGCTAACGGACTTAGAAATATTGCAACTCGCAATTGGAAAACAAGCAGTCGATGACTTGGACGAAAAAAACCTAGAAGAATATTATTTAGCCAATCGTTCCAAACAATATCAAGAAGGATTAGAAAAGCTCGCCATTGCCTATCAAACGCTAGTCGATAGTATGGAAAATGTGCAAGAGATCATGGTGATGCAGGAAATGGACGAACCACGAAAATCGTACATTTTAGAACGTGGAATCTATGATAATTATGGCGAACAAGTTTTCCCAAATACGCCTGAAAGTGTGATGAAAATGCCCGATGATTTACCCAAAAATCGTTTGGGGCTTGCTAAATGGGTGACGCATGAAGATAATCCACTAACCGCAAGAGTGGCGGTCAATCGCTACTGGCAAAACTACTTTGGACGGGGCTTGGTGAAAACGGCGCAGGACTTTGGTAATCAAGGAGAGTTGCCTACACATCCTGAATTATTAGATTGGTTAGCCGTCACTTTTATGGAAAGTGGCTGGGATGTGAAAGCATTACAAAAGCTCATCGTGATGTCTGCAACCTATCGTCAATCTTCATTTACACCTCCTGAACTGCTAGAAAAAGACAAAGAAAACAAATGGTTGGCAAGAGGACCTGGCATTCGTTTAACCAGTGAAATGATACGAGATAATGCGCTCGCAGCGAGTGGCTTATTGAATAAAAAAGTAGGTGGCGAAAGCGTCTATCCCTACCAGCCTGAAGGATTGTGGGCAATGAATTTTGATCCCTATCCTCAAGATACAGGAGATAAATTATATCGTCGAAGTTTCTACACGATGTGGCGAAGAACAATCCCCAATCCAACCCTTTCTACCTTCGACCAACCCGAACGTAATCTTTGTACGGTCACGCGGCAAAAGACCAATACACCTCTTCAAGCTCTAGTTCTATTGAACGATCCCACTTTCGTGGAAGCTGCAAAAGTAATTGGCGAAAATATGACCAGAATTGCTGACCCAAAGGAAGGAATCTCACAAACCTTTCTTCAACTGACAGGCAAGCAACCCAATGCAAGCGAACTGGCATTGCTGCTAAAAATTAGAAATCAAGAATACGAAATTTTCAAAGCGAATCCCGAAAAATCGAAAGGTTGGCTGGAGGCTGGCGAGTATCAAATTGACTCTAGTTTAGACCAAGAACTCATTGCCGCCAATGCCATAGTCGCTAGCGTTATTTTGAATGGCGATGTGGCGATGACTAAGCGTTAAAAATGAAACACATAGGCACATAAGTTGCACATAGAATGTATTTAAAAAAACTATGTGCTTCTACTGTGACTATGTGTTTCAAAAAAGGTGCTTTGCCTTACAAATCAATTATTAGAATTAAGAACAATGGGACACCATCACGATATATTGCGCTCCAATAATAAAGACCTACAACAAGTTGAAAAACAAATTGATAGACGTCAATTTTTAACAAAGACCTCCTTGGGATTGGGTGCTTTGGCACTAGGTTCTTTATTGGGTGGTAGTAAACTATTTGGAAGTGCAAACGCACCCGAGATTGCTCCAAACGCGTCTATTGGTGGTTTGGGTGATTTACCACATTTCTTACCCAAAGCCAAACGCGTAGTTTACCTCTTTCAAAGTGGCGGACCTTCCCAATTTGAAACCTACGATTACAAGCCGAAACTTTACGATCTATTTGGCAAAGATTTACCAGAAAGTGTACGCGGTGGGCAGCGATTGACGGGCATGAGTGGTTCGCAATCTTCCTTACCGATTGCTCCTTCCTTGTACAAATTTCAGCAGTATGGCGAAAGCCGTGCTTGGGTAAGTGAGTTGATGCCTTACACCGCAAAAATGGTGGATGATATCTGCTTTATCAAATCCATGTACACCGAGCAAATCAACCACGATCCAGCCATTACTTTTTTCCAAACAGGACATCAATTGCCTGGAAGACCTTCGATTGGGGCTTGGGTGAGTTATGGTTTGGGTTCGGACAATGATAACTTGCCGACATTTATCACGCTAGTTTCTAAGAAGGGTGGGGGACAGCCACTCTACGCTCGACTTTGGGGTAATGGTTTCTTGCCTACTGAACATCAAGGCGTACAATTTCGCTCGGGCAAAGACCCTGTTTTATTTCTAAATAATCCCGAAAACTATGACGGCGATGATCGCGCAAGAATGTTAGATTATCTCAAACAACTCAATGAAATTCAGCACGATGCTTTTGGAGATCCAGAAATCAATGCTAGAATTGCGCAGTATGAAATGGCGTTCCGAATGCAGACTTCTGTGCCCGAAGTGACCGATTTATCTGATGAACCCGAATATATTTTTGATTTGTATGGCGAAGAAAGTCGCGACCCTGGCACCTATGCTGCCAATTGTTTGTTGGCGAGACGCTTGTTAGAAAAGGGAGTAAAATTTGTGCAGTTGTACCAACGAGGTTGGGATCATCATGTTGGTTTGCCATGGGGAATCAAAAGACATGCTAAAATGACCGACCAACCGACAGCTGCCTTGTTGCAAGACTTGAAACAACGTGGAATGCTGGAAGATACGCTAGTCATTTGGGGTGGCGAATTTGGTAGAACCGTTTACTCTCAAGGTAAATTGACCAATAAAACTTATGGCAGAGATCATCATCCGCGCTGCTTTACGATGTGGATGGCAGGTGCAGGCATCAAGTCAGGAATGACTTATGGTGAGACCGACGATTTCAGTTACAATATCACCAAAAACCCAGTTCACGTCCACGATTTTCATGCGACGCTCTTGCACTTAATGGGCGTAGATCATGAACGATTGACTTTCAAGCATCAAGGACGGCGGTTTAGATTGACAGATGTGCATGGTCATGTGGTGAAGGATATTTTGAGTTAGGAAACTGACTTTAAACCCCGTCAAATGGTGGGGTTTAATAAAGATATTTATTTATCCTTTTCCAATCGGTTAAATTCAGGTAGTTGTCCAGGAATGGTGTCCAGCAAGTTTCTAACTTCATCAATATTAGTAGTGATTTTAGAAATATGCCATTCGAAGCTTTTTCTATGTGCTTCTTCTTCTTTCAATCGCTGAAATTCTTTAATCATGTATACTTGAAAGGCAGGACTCAGCCAATAGCAAAAATTCATTGCGATATCACTATGCGCCCAAGTACCACCACCTCTACCTGATTTGGAGATAATACCAACAGCATTGGTCTCTGTGATCCATGTTTGTGGAGTCAAAATATTTCTATTCTGTAAGTAGTCATCTCTAAAGGTTACCATTTGGTCACCTTTTATAAATTCTGGATTATGCAGTCTTTCCCATGTTTCTAGAAACTCTAGGGTACTTCTATTTTTTAGCCAACTCATAATCAAAAAGCGTGTCTCTTTATCTGATTGTTTAGCAATGTCCGTTAGAGAGATGAAATCATTTTGCTTAACTTTCTCAATCCTAATTTCTAACTCCTGAACCTTGATCTTCTTTTTTGCCATTGGCTTGTTTTGATGACAAATTTAGGTTTAATTTAGAGTTGTACAAGAACAAGAATCAGAGTATCAAAATATGGATTATAATTTTAGATTAAATCCTAATTGATATTTTATACTTCTCATGATGTACAGCAATAATTCTAATGTCCTTCAAGGTCAGGACATTGGTTCATGATTTACATGGAACTTTGAATGAAGGTTTTACTTTCTCCTTATCAATAGATAATGCTTTAAACGCTACCATTTGGTAGAGTTTAAAATTAGGGTTAAAGGCTCTAGATGATAAAAGTTATGGAAATGAATAACTTTAGATCAAAGCATTTATTCGAGTGCTTCCATTCTTTACCTCAACGCCGCCTCAATCTCCTCAATCATCTTATTCTTTGTCTTTGGCAAGAACTTGAATAGTGCAATCAAGCCAATTGAAGAAGTAGTGGCATAAAAGAGAAAAATATCTCGAATACCCATATTGGTCAATTGGCAAGGAAAAAACTGTTAAATTAACCAGCTGACCATATGCTCACCAAACCTCAAAATGCTCCTTTAGCTTTTTACCGAACTCCACACTCACTCAAAAAATCCCAAAATTCACTTCCTATACTCCTATTCCCAAAAGTATAAACTAGTCCTTTTTCACAGTAATTGCACTACATTTTCCAAAGTAGACCTTTTTAATCCTTCACAAAAGCTGCTACATAAGTTTCTTCTGCCAAAGCCTTCACTAAGTAATTCCCTTTTGGTAATTGACTAATATCCAACTGTAAAGTAGAATCATTGCGATCAAAGTCGAATACTTTCACTATTTGCCCCGCCGCAGAAATAATTTGTACTTGATAAGCTGATTTTGCTTTTATTCCTTCAATATTGAGGACGGACTGAACAGGATTAGGGAAAATTTTAAGGGCTTTATTTTTTTTGATCGCTTTTGTATTTGTTGATCTCACGATATTGATTGGCCAAATACCTTTGTCCAACGAACTTCCGTCCGAAGTACTGAAATTAACAAATAAGAAATACCAGTTTTCTGCCGGAATTTCTGCGGTAGCGGGCACTTCCTCTAAAGAAATGATTCCCGTAGCAGTTCCTGATTCTTCACCAATAACCGACGCATCAGAAACTGTATAATCATTTGCTACCGCCCAACCTGGTTTAATTTCACGTAGCCAAAATTTCACACCACCTTGTCCACCCTCCACTATCGTGTTGCCCGAACCGGCGTGAACTTCACAACTCACTTCTAAAGCTCCACCTACTGAATATTCTGTATTCAAATAAAAGTCTTCATCGTCAAAAACAAGGCTTGCAGCAACAATTTCGCCGCTCACATTAACCACACAAGTAGCTGTTTTGCTATTTTCATTAGTAGTAACTGTGATGGTGGCGGTACCTTCAGCGTGACATTTCACCAAACCATTTTCGTCCACACTAGCGATGGCTTCATCATCCGAAGACCAAGTGACCGATAAGTCATTGGCATTGTTCGGTTTCACCATCGGAGTTAAGATAAACTCATCACCAACGAAAGTATTCACTTCTGTCTGATCTAAAGAAACGCTGGTCACTTCTCCTACTTCTCCCTCAGCCGGTTTATAAACGCGAATCCAATCTACATTGAAGGTATTGGCTTCTGTGTCTGCTAGTTCTTGATCCGTAGGCGTCAAACCTTGCACCGCGCGCCAACTTTGATCTTCCGTATTGATAATAATATCCATAGGTTTGCTCAAACCAGTGCGCGTATCATTATTGGTGTCACCTGGGTTCACAGAGTTAGTATGGTAAACTGGATCAATTTGATCTTTGCCCGATCGTACGCGCACCAATTTTCCATCCACATAATATTCCAAATGCCAAGGGTCGCGCCAATAAACGCCAAAACGATGATAATTTTGATTCCAAACCGTCATACCATCCGTATAAAAACTGCCTTCATCGCTTGGCTGCCAATCGGTGAAGGGACTACGAATGAATACGTGATGGCTTAAATGGACTCTCTCGTTGTTGAACCAAGGATTATTCCAACGCGTGTCGTGCCCATAGGCTTCGCAAATATCTATTTCTTGGGTGTCATCTGGACTCAATAGCCAAACGTTAGAGGCACTGACAGAATTCATAACTTTCACGTAGGCTTCAATGTAAACAGGATACTGTACTCTTTTTACAGAAGTTGCACACCCCAAATTCGTTGCAGCCAACTGTTGACCATTTACCGTCACAAATTCGCCACTGGAGCGGCTAGAGATGACTTTCATCTTTCCATCTTGCACAAAAATATGATCGCGTTTCCAAACGGTAGGTTTCGGTCCAGACCAAGCATTATGATAAAAATTCGTCCATTTGTTTCCTATCGTTGCCACCGAAGAAGTAGGGGAAAAATTGTAGTTAAAATTATCGGAGACGTCGGCTTGTAGTTCCCAAACCATACCTTCGCCAGGACTAGCTGGAACAGGAATACCTTCCCAATCCTGTGCTATTGTGCTTATTGTTAATCCGCTTAATAGAAAAATTAAAATCCAATGCTTCATTGTTGATTATTGTTTTGTCTGGAAAATTCTGGTCGCAAGGAATTATTAGCAATACCGCCTTAATTCATAGAATCAGAAAAATTTAACTCAACTAAAAATACAACACTTTGACTTAGCGAATTACTACAAAATGTCACTTCTCTAAGATGTCTATTATTTGTTCAGCACTTCTTAGCTATTGCAATGCAGCTTCAATTTCTTCTATCGTTTTATTTTTAGTTTCTGGCAAGAATTTAAACAAGGCAATCAGACCAATTGCAGAAGTAATCGCATAAAAAAGAAAAATATCTCGGATTCCCATATTGGTGAGTTGCCATGGAAAAAACTGTTGAATCAAATAGCTGACCAAACTGGTGATGAACGCAAAAACGGGAATGGCAACACCACGAACATGGATAGGAAAAATTTCTGAGAAGATGATCCACATAATTGGTCCAACAGAGAATTGGAAAGCTGCGATGAAACTCATGATGCCAAACAGAATCAACAAACTTGGTAATTTTCCTGCTCTTTGTATCAAATCACCTTCAAAACCTCTAGCTGCTTCAATGCCTAAGTTTTCTTTTAATGCTTCTTTGAAATTGATATCAGAAGAATACTCGACACCAATCATAGCTTCCAATTTGGAAACGTCTAAGTTTTCCAATGTGCTTAGACCTTCCGCGCTCAAAGTATAAGTTGCACTATTAAAACCATAGGCACAAATACCCAAGCTCAATACTGCCCAAAGCAGACCACCAATCGTCATTGGTCTCCTTCCAATTCGATCTATCAGCAGTAGAGCTAAAACCGTAAAAATGATACTGCAAATCCCTACCCAAACCGCCTGCATAAAAGCAGCATCTGTTCCCAGACCTAGCTGCTCAAAAACCGTTGGAGCATAAAAAAGGATGGCATTGATGCCTGTAACTTGCTGCACAACCGCAAAGGTAAATCCAATGATGACTGCTTTTCTTAGACTAGGGCTGAATAAACTTTTTAATTGCTCTGTAAAGGCGAGTTTATCGTTTTTTTGAGAAAGACTTTGCTGCATATTATTGATTTCTGCATCAATTTTATCTGCAGGGAGTAGTTTAGCAAGCACCTTCCTCGCTTCCGCCATTCTTCCTTTCAAAACTAACCAACGCGGACTAGCAGGAATACTCAACAAGAGCAACGACCATAGCAAAGCAGGCAAAATTTCTGAACCCAACATCCACCGCCAAGTATGCTCTTTAATGCCCCAATCTGTTACCCAAACTGCCTCACTTTGGGACAACTGAAGAATAAGATAATTGATGAAATAAGCAGCTGATAAACCCACTACAATATTGATTTGATTCATGGCGACCAATTTTCCACGCTGCTTGGCAGGGGCGATCTCACCAATGTACATCGCTGCTAAAGAAAGCGAGGTAAATGCCAATCCACCAACAAATCTAGCAACTACTAATGCCCAATAACTAGGCGCAAAAGTGGAACCCACTGCAGAGACCACATAGAGTACAGCAATGATTTGTAAGGTACGTTTTCTGCCCAATTGATCGGTAACAATTCCTATCACAAGCAACGCGAAAAGCACGCCAAAGCCAGGCGCACTAACTACTGTTCCAATTTCTAAATCAGAAAGATTGAACTCAATAGTAATAAAGCGAACCGCTCCAGAGATCAGAGCTGCATCTAAACCAAAAATGAATCCACCAAAGGCGACGATAGCAGCGTATCGGAAAGCGTTGAGTTGCATGAACTTATGTTTTTGTTTGTTCTTGCGAAAGGAAGTAATTATCGTAAGATTGCAAACTGCTATTAACTAGACAAAAACTGTATAAAGCTAAATGCTTTTCCAATAAAGAGATATTGTTCAGAAGATGCTCTTATTTAGTGTAAATTTATTTCGAGAGCTTTCTACCAACGTTTGGTGGTTCTTTTTGCTGAGAAAATTTCAAAAAAAGGTAGTTGCTGCTTAATTCTTGGCAAGCCAAGAGCACATTGTTCAACTATGTTTCACCTAATCCTAATCAAATACAATGGTACTTTGTGAATTTGTATCACTGTGTACTGTATTGGATTAGAGTAGTTATTTATTTTTGATTAAGTCATCCAAAATATAGACTGCTTAATAAATACCGCAAGGAATGAAGTGAGAGAAAAGAGCAACTTCCAAAAACGCTTGATTTTATGCTTACATTTGGAAGAATAGAAAAATCATGATAAACATAGCTAGAAAATACAAATGAAAAAATCTTCCATTTATTGGTACTCAAAGTTTTCATCGTTGGGCATTGTTCTATTTGTGGTACTTTATTTAACAGCAACTTTACTTTATCCAGGAGGTTCAAATTTTGATGAAAATGCAAATGCATTTAATTGGCAACATAATTATTGGTGTGATTTATTAGGTCCAGTAGCAAAAAATGGTCTACCTAATTCTGCGCAAGTAATTGCACTGCTTGCAGTGCTGATTCTAGCGACAGCGGTTTGCTTGAGTTGGATAGGGATTTTCGTTCAATTGCCATTTTCTAAAAGCCAAAGTCAGTACTTCCAACTTTCGGGAATGCTCTCAATGATGATTGCCATTTTCATCTTCACACCTTTGCATGATGTGGTAATTGTTGTAGCAGGAACTTTAGCTTTTGTAACCTTGATTGCACTTTTTGTCGGCTTATATAAAAATCGAAACACCAAATTGCTTTACTATGGAGTGGGCTGCTTATTGCTGATGGGACTAAATAACTTGATCTACTTCACAGGAACAGGACTTTCTGCTTTAGCTATTTTGCAAAAAATCACTTTTGTACTTGTACTGATTTGGATATTACTACTAAACAAAGAGTTCAGTAAATTGACTAAAACTTAGGACAGTTTACTTTCCATTTTCTACCCGTTGCAGGTTGCTTGTAAACCACAGTTAATTCAAAAGCCCCTCTTGAATTCGTTACTTGAGTCAGGCGCGAAACATTCAAATCGTAACTTATACCGAAGTCCATGCGCTCCGTCTCCAAAGTAGCAGAAATGATAGCGGCATCTACTAAAACACTGTTATCCAGCTTATTAGCGATGTTTGCCCAAAGACCAAGACGCAAGGCTACTTCTCGCCAATCTCGATTGGTGTAGCGAAAATTCGTTCCAGTAATAATGCGCAAAGATTTAACTTGTAAAAGACCTATGGCAGCAGGAAGCAAAGAAAGGTTATTGGAAACTGGAAATTCTCCGCCCACCTGTGCTGTGTATTTTCTATTTAGGCGCACCTCTACATTGTCGAAGAAAGAAATATCAGGTTCGGTAATGTGATGCGTTGCTCCACCAATGTAGATACTGTGATCTTCATCAAAAACAATGTACCAAAGCAAACCTGCGTTGATGTCCATATAGATCGGAGCAGTTTGACCAAGCAGTAGTTCTTGTGAAAACTGATTGATACTTGCATCTGCTGTATTAAATTGATCGGAAAACCAAAGACTGGTAGATTCAAAATTATTTTGACCATAACCAAATTGTCCACCAGCCACCAAATATTGTGAAGTGCCTTTATAGCCGCCGCCACCTACTTTTTTCATGTAAGAAACTCCAACGTGCCCACGACTTTGTGAAAAGTTGGATTCTCCAACTTCATCATGCATCGCAACAATCCCAATCCCAATAAAATCTTTTTTCAAAATTGGACGACGCACATCAACGCTCGCCATAGCTGTACGAAAAGGAACGCGCCCTAACAAAGTACCCCACTGCTCACGATAGCCTAAAGTTGCTCGAACACTACCGTCATAAATTCCAATCAAGGCAGGATTTGTTAGGTGGGACGTAGTAGAAAATTGAGCAAATTGGGGGTCTTGAGCAGAAGCGATGGAAGTCAGAAAAAGAGCAAAAAAGAAGAAAAAATAAGGTTGAAGTCCTTTCATTGCAAGCTGTTTAGTAATCGGATTGTGTCTATTGTGTAAAGGTAAAAGAATATCTAAAATTGAAGATACCAACAATTAGGCATTTTAGGATGCACACCTTATAAAAGGCATACATACCATTTTTATTTTATATGTCACGTTAATTTTTACAAACCTAAACTGTCTATCTTCGCTTCTTCGTAGCGACTTCCCTCGGCAGGATAGCGTAAGGTGTCGCCATTTGATTTTGCCATTGCCCAAATGAGACTTTCTCCTGCAAAAAGATCGGATGGAATATTTTGAAAAATGCTATCTTGGAAAGCTAAATTCGCGTCTGTGATCTTCCAGCCTTTTTCCTTAAAATGAGCAATTAAATCATCCAAGAAAAGTGCAGAAGTCAGATTATGATGAAGTAGTAAAGTATGTGGGATATGTCTGCCTGTTAGCTCATAAGCCATTGTTTCATAATGAGTTGCGCAACTGGAAATGTGTTCCAAATAGTATATTCTGTAAGCCTCAATGTCTGCATTTGGTTGTTCTTTTAGTCGTTTGAGCAATCGACTATTGATGTACCAATCTGAATTGTCAATCGTAACGTAGCCATTATGGTAGTTTTGAGTTTCAAGAAAACTTCTAAAGCTATTTACCTTTTCTTCTGTATTGCCTTCTTTCAGATAAGGAAAACGAAAAAGTGGCACGTAATTTTCATATTGCTGCACCACTTCTTTTGCTTGCAAAAACTCTTCTTTGAAATCTTCAAAAGAAACATTTGGGTCGTTGTAATTTGGATGGCTAAAGGTATGATTCGCAATTTGATGTCCTCTTTCGTCCCAAGATTTTAACAAATACTTGCCTTTTCTATCCAGTTTGTTGCCAGCCGTCACAAAAAAAGTAGCCTTCAAGCTATGTGCATCCAAAGCAGCCAAAATCATCTCATTCCAATCTTTGAAATCATAGCCAACAAGATCGCGCGTGACGCCATCATCAAAAGTGAAACTGATGGTTGGAGCAGTTTGCTGTTCACTAGCAGTTTCTCTAACTCGTTCAGAAGGAGGAGCAGAACAACCGATCAGTAAGCATAAAAGAACAAAATATTTCATCTTCTATTCTTCTGAATTTTCAGTCTTTTCCTCCGTTTCATTTTCCGCAGCACTTTCCTCTTCTTGTTCTTCCAACAAACCATGTTTCTTCAAAGCATTATACCATTTGATGACGCGCTTAATATCACGAGCATATACTTTCTGCTCATCGTAAGTTGGCAATACATCTGCAAAATATTCTCGCAATTCCTCTTCTTTTGAATTGGGTGCAACTGGTGGATTATCTGCCTCTTGCTCTTTCATTTTTTCAAATACCACTTTAATATCCACTGCATCACCATCATCCGTATAAATTCCAACCGAGCTTAGTGGAGTGAAATTACTGCGGCGTGCAGCAACGAATCGGCGTTTTTTAGTTTCTAAATCTTCCACTACCAGCCCATTGCTTCGATTGGCAATCATCTCAAAGAGTCCATTTACTGTATTGCCACTAATGGCTACTATTTTTTCTAAGTTCATAATCTTAAGGTTTGGAGGATTGAAGGAGAAAGGGAGGAGAATTTCACTGACTACTTCAAGACTTCATTTTTTATGCTATTTTGACAACGAATGAACGCCCACGATTATTGAACCTCATTCGCTAGTTTTAATTTAGTGGCGCGAAATTAAGATATTATTGATTTAATGAAAGTGTATCAAGCAAAAGTCGTTGAAGAAATAGAGGATTTATTATTGAAAATAGAAAAATGATAGAAGTTGAATCATACATCAAAAGTGGAAATTCATTTCCAATAATTGTAAACAAAAATGGGAGAAAGTATTTTGTGAAATTACGAGCAGGAATGAGTAACAAATACGCACTTCTTAACGAATGGATCGGAAACAAGTTAGGAAATCAGCTTGGAATAAAAATCCAAAGTCCCGTATGGTTTGAGTCAGATGATAAAATTGCTACAAAAAACACCTACATTGAGGTAAAAGAATTGATAGAAAAAAGTCTTGGTTTCAACATAGGATTTGATTTTAAGGAGCATATCACTGAAATTCAAGTTGATGAACTAGAGCTATGCAGCCACAAAGACTTAATTAGAATATTTCTATTTGACTTGATGATGGTCAATGTAGATAGAACACTTGCGAATACGAACTTAATAAGATTTGATAACACAATTTTTTCTATTGATTATGAATCAAGTTTGTTAGTACAATCAATAATCGAAGACAAAAATTTCCTAGAAAATTCAAGAGTGCTACAGTGTTTTAGAAACAATCCACTTTACCAAGAAATAGAAGAAAATGAAGTAAACGAATTTCTTGCAATTACACACTCGGTTTCCTTAGATTTAATACTATCTGAAATTCCAGAAAGTTTATTGAACAAGAAGACTTTTAATTTATTGAAACAAGGCATTGAAAAACGAAAAGAGCAGGATTGGTCTTTAAAAGAAATTCTATCCAAACTGAAAAGTCTTCAACCTGAAAATCAAGACGAACAGAAGGCAAAACGTAAAATGAATCAAGCAAAATTCAAGAAGAATCTTAAAGCTAATGCTCTCATTAACAGAACTTAAACTACTGATTTTCAAAACAAAACAATATGCGAAACCTACTAATTGGTCTTTTTATCTTCCTGACTACTTTTTTATCTGCTCAATATTTTCCAAACACTCAACGCTGGCAACACAAAAGCCCAGCAGAACTAGAGTTGGACGCACAAGCGCTTCAGAAAGCCATCCAATTTGCCGAAGAAAATGAATACAGCGGCGAACGTGATTTGCGACGTGCGATACTGAAAGGCTTTTCCTACGAGCCTTTCCACGAAATATTAGGTCCAACCAAAAAGCGCGGCGGTTCAGCAGGTGTCATTTTAAAGAATGGTTACATCGTAGCGCATTGGGGTGATGTGGAGCGTGTGGATATGACTTTTAGTGTGACGAAAAGTTATCTCTCTACTGTGGCAGGTTTGGCAGTAGATCATGGCTTAATTGAAAGTGTAGATGATAAAATGAGCGACTACGTTTGGGATGGTACTTTTGACGGTGCACACAATCAAAAAATCACTTGGGATCATTTATTGACGCAGTCTTCGGATTGGTCGGGCGAGTTATTTGGATTGAAAGATTGGGCAGATCGTCCACCGCGAGAGGGCGATTTGGATGATTGGAAATTCAGAGATTTGAATGAACCAGGCGAGGTTTTTGAGTATAATGATGTACGCGTTAATGTGCTTTCCTATTCGCTTTTGCAGACTTGGCGCAAGCCGCTGCCAATGGTGCTAAAAGAGCAATTGATGGATAAAATTGGAGCATCTTCCACTTGGCGTTGGTATGGCTATGATCACGCTTTTACGAACGTGGATGGTATGATGATGCAATCGGTCAGCGGTGGTGGTCATTCTGGTGGAGGTTTGTTTATCAATACTTTAGATCATGCACGTTTTGGACTGCTTTTCTTGCGAAATGGAAATTGGAATGGCGAACAAATTATTTCCAAAGATTGGGTGAAAATGGTGCAGCAACCTTCCAAAGCGAACGCCAGCTATGGCTATATGTGGTGGTTGAATAGTAAAGATGGTCGGCGACACATGGAAGGCATTTCGGAGTCGGTTTACTACGCAGCAGGTTTTGGAGGCAACTTCATCGTCGTGGATGAAGAAAACGACATGGTAGTAGTGACGCGTTGGTTAGAACCATCGAAGTTGACAGAATTTTTGAATTTGGTGAAAGCAGCGACTCAAAAATCATCAGAACCTGTTAGCCTTTTCAATGGCAAAAATTTAGACGGTTGGAAGATTCACGGCACGGAAAAGTGGTATGTGAAAGATGGCATCTTACTTTGCGAAAGTGGAAAGGATAAGCAATACGGTTATCTAGCAACCGAAAAACAGTATAAAGATTTTGACCTGACACTAGAATTCAAGCAAGAAGCCAATGGCAATAGTGGTGTCTTTTTCCGTTCTTCCATCGAAGGCACAAAAATTACAGGTTGGCAAGCAGAAGTCGCGCCGCCTGGCAGCAATACAGGTGGTATTTATGAATCTTATGGACGAGGCTGGCTCATCCAACCACCAAAGAAATTAGATGATGTTTTGAAAATGGGCGAATGGAATAAAATGCGCGTTCGCGTTGTCGGTGATCACATCACAACTTGGCTAAATGGGGTGCGAATGATTGATTTTCAGGACGAAAAGATTGGAAAAGCGACTGGTCAGATTGCTTTGCAGATTCATGATGGTGGGGGGATTAAGGTGCAGTGGCGGAATTTGGAGGTGGTGGAATTATAGGTTATTTAGAACATGGAGATTTTTAAAATCTCCATGTTCTGAACACGTTGATGCCTACAACTCCCTCACCCAAACATTACGAAAACTCGTAAAATTATCGTGGTCTTGCAACATAATCGAAGCATCACCATGCGCCATATTTTTAGGTAAACCAATATACTCTGTTGTACCTTTAATTTCGGTATGGTTTTGTACCAAAACACCATTATGGAGTACAGTCACATAAGCAGAAGCGACTTTCATACCATCTTCATTAAAACGAGGTGCTTTATAGATAATATCGTAGCGTTGCCATTCGCCTGGACCTTTGCAAGCATTCACCAATGGGATAGATTGCTTGTAAATTGAACCTGCTTGCCCGTTTGGATAGGTTTTGTTGTTGTAGTTGTCCAACACTTGGACTTCGTAGCGCATTTGTAAAAAGACTCCACTGTTGCCGCGCCCTTGTCCTTCACCTTCTACCTTAGCAGGTGTACGGAATTCAATGTGCAACTGCATATCGCCAAACTCTTTTTTAGTTTTAATGTTGCCAGATTTGGGCTTTACGGTCATCGCTGTTCCGTCGGTGGTCCATTGAACCGCTTTACCATCTAGATGCTCCCACTCCTCAAAGTTTTTACCATCGAAAAGGACAACTGCATCAGAAGGAGGTGCGTTGTCTGCACCTGGCGTTACAACTTTAGGTACAGGTTCCCAAACTTCGGTAGCCTCAGGTGGTAATGTTTTTTGTGCACAAGTAGTAATGAAAAAACTTAATAAAAGTGCTAATGAAAAATTTTGTTTCATTGAAATTGTATTTTTGATTTAAAACTAAAATTCGTCAGAGTAAGCGAAAGATTAGAAAAAAAATGGAGAGTTGGATAAAAAATAGAGAGAAGTTTCGAATATCACTCCAAGCTATCTTTTAAGGTAGAATCTTTTAACAATGGATTAATAGCAAAAGTATCTTCCAGTAGAAAAGCATCGGGCTGGTCGGGTTTCAATGGCTTTGGCGGTTTTACGATGGTATCTTTATTAGCTCTGGCACGCGCAATGAGTATAGAATCTACCCTTTGATTGGCATTTTCCATCAGTTCTTCTCGACAGCGAATTCGTTTGTTGTTCATCAATCGCTGAACGCGTTCTTCCACTTTTTCAGCAATTAATTGCTGCTTCAATTCCGCAGAACGATCTTCTTTACAAGCACCGAAAATGATGGTCAATATGCTTATAATGATAAAAGATTTTAGAGTATGAGCATTGTATTTCAACCATAAAGCCATAAAACCATAGAACCACTTACTGTACTTCATTCTCTTTTGCTTTCAGTTTTTGATACCGCTGTTTTTGCTTCACAATCTCAACTAAGCGAACCTTTAAAATGGAATCTACGGTTTCATCAATTTGTGTTATTAGCATAGTATCGCAAGCAGCATCCAAACTATCTACCATCTTCTCATATTCCAACTGATATAGCGAATCTACAACTTGCCGATCTTCGTAGAGTAGGGCAGGAGCGGGCGGTTCGGAGCAGGCGGAGAGTAGGGTTATTAGGGCTAGAGTGTTAAATGGTTTTATGGCTACGAAACAACGTTTTAACCATGAAACCATAAATTCATAAATCATTTTTGTATTCATTGCTCATGATTAATCTAATGAACAATCATCCCTGCCACCGCAGCCGTTAGTAAACTCGCAATTGTTCCACCGACTAAGGCTAAAATTCCCATTTCGGTCAATGCTTTTCTTCTTCCTGGTGCAATTGCTCCAATGCCGCCAATTTGAATACCAATGGAAGCAAAGTTCGCAAATCCACAAAGTGCATAAGTCGCAATAATCATAGATTTTTCTGTCAAAACCGTTCCTGCAGCTCTCAACTCTAGAAAGTCTGCATAAGCGATAAATTCATTAATTACTGTTTTCTTTCCTAGTAGTTGTCCCATGATGAGTAAATCTTCATTCGGCGTTCCGATCAGCCAAGCAATGGGTGCAAAAGCCCAACTTATCAGATAAGTGAAAGAAAAGCCTTCGTAGCGACCATTTGTACTTGCTTTGATGCTTTCATTCCAACTGAACCACTCTCCTGGTCCATTGATGAACATAAAGTTAAGCATAAACACTAAAGCTGTAAAGACTAACAACATAGCTCCTACATTCACAGCCAGACGTATTCCATCCGTTGTTCCTTTTGAAATCGCATCCAGTAAATTGTTTCCAGCATCTACTTTAATATTTAGCTCTTCTTCTACCGATTTTTCTTCTGTTTCTGGAATCAACATCTTTGCGGCTACTATTGCCGCAGGAGCAGAAATAATCGAGGCAATCAATAAATGTTTCGCAAAAAAGATTTCTTGAGCTTCATCTCCTCCTCCTAGGAAGGCTACATAAATTCCAAAAACACTTCCCGCAATCGTTGCCATTCCGCCAGTCATCAAACTGAATAATTCCGAACGCGTCATTTTTTCTAAATAAGGCTTAATTACTAAAGGAGCTTCCGTTTGTCCAATAAAAACGTTGGCTGCCATCGCTAGACTCTCCGCACCAGTCAGACGCATCGTTCGCTTCATAATCCAAGCAAAACCGTAGATGACTTTTTGCAAAACGCCTAAATAATAAAGCATAGCAGTCAGAGCAGAGAAGAAAATAATAGTAGGTAATACCTTAAAGGCAATAACACTTCCAAGTGACTGTTGCTCATTCAGCGCAACCCCATTCACAAGATAGCCAAAAAGAAATTCAGAACCTGCATCTGTGAAAGCAATGACTTTTTGAAAGCCTTTTGCAATGCCATCAAAGGCACTGTTTAGAATAGGAACTTGTAAAATGAGAATGGCGAGTACAATTTGCATTCCAATTCCAACGCTGACCAATCGCCAGTCAATCGCAGAACGTTTTTTACTGAATAACCAACAAATTCCAAGTAATACAGTGATGCCGAGCAGCCCTCTAAGTATGTCTATTAGCATTATAGTGATTTGTGAGTAGCTGTTTGCAAAATGAACCACTAAGGCATTAAGATTTACTTCTCTTACTTTCCTCGTGGTTTAATTCTATTAGAAAGCTCTTCGCATTTATTTTTTTGATGAGCTAAGCTACGAACAACTACTTCGCTTGTCTTGAATGAGCAACAAATGTAAGGAAATATGGAAGAATATTTAGGAATAGAAATTACAGGTGTGTATAACAAATTGCACTTTTATAGAAGATTTTAGGGAGCAGAAACTCTGATCTCTGCTCTTGTCAAATCATGGCTGCATCAGCCTGAGGCAGACGTGGTCGAACCGCCACGATTTGATCGAGGTTTCTTGAGGATAAAAAATGGCTGGAAAGCCATTTTTTATCCTCAAGAAACCACGAAGGATTTGGATGGACTCGACGTCCACCCAAATCCAAAACAAGTCGCTCTTAGCAAGCTCTTTCGGTATTTGTATAATTTGTTATACACACAAATTACAGACTAAAATAAATAAAAGATACTATTTCTTATTTTATTCTTACTCATTCAATAATTTCTCGGCGATAAAACGATCGTTACTTAAACGCGGAACCTTATTCTGTCCACCCAGCTTCCCTTGACGCTTCATGTAATTCCTAAAACTATCTGTAATTAGAGGACGAATTTTCAAAGACTGCAAAATACCACCGTCGATCAAGTCTTTGTAATAGATATTTTGCTCGGTCATTTGCTGATCCAAATGTTTTGCGAAAGCAGTCAGTTGATCTGGAATCTGCTCAAATTCCACGAACCATTCGTGATAGGGTAGACCGCCTTCTTTTGGATTTACATTGGGCGCGACAGTAAACTCCGTTACTGAAATACCAAACTCAAGCGAAGTCAGTAGCATTGCTTCTTCTACTTCTTTGCCGATGACGTGTTCGCCAAAAGCAGAAATATAGTGCTTCACTCTGCCAGAGACGATAATTCGATAAGGATTTAGCGATACGAATTGTACAGTATCACCAATGTTGTAGCCCCAAAGCCCTGCATTGCTATTGATGATGAGTACATAATTCACTCCTAGTTCTACTTCTGCTAAAGAAAGTCGCGTTGGATGCTCTTTAGAAATTTCGTTGATAGGTATGAATTCAAAGAAAATACCAGAGTTGACGTTGAGTAATAATCCTTTGTCCTCTTGACGATCTTGAAAGGCAATAAAACCCTCGGAAGCAGGATAGGTTTCTACGCTATCGACGCGTTCGCCCACCAAATTTTCTAAACTTGCACGATAAGGTTCGTAGTTCACACCGCCATAGACGAAGACTGAAAAATTAGGAAAGATTTCTTTCACACAACTCTTGCCCGTTCGTTCCAAAAGTCGCTCGTAATACATTTGTACCCAAGGCGGAATACCCGAAATTAAGCGCAAATCTTGACCAATGGTTTCATCCACAATTCGATCTACCTTTTCTTCCCATGCTTCTATGCAATTCGTTTCCCAACTTGGTAATTGGTTGCCCTTCAGCCAGTTGGGGATCATATGGTTGGAGATGCCAGAAAGCCTACCAGTTAAAACACCATTGGTTTCGGTCAATTCAGGACTACCCGAAAGGAAAATAAGTTTGCCATCTATGAAGGAGACATTGTCTGTTTCTATCGCGTAATTGAAAAGTGCGTTTCGTGCAGTATTAAAATGATTAGGAATGCTTTCTTTAGTAATTGGGATATATTTGACACCAGAAGTAGTGCCTGAAGTTTTGGCAAAATATTTAGGAATACCTTTCCAAAGTATATTTTTTTCGCCTTTTTTGATTCGTTTTACATAAGGACGGAGACCTTCATAGTCTTTTATTGGAATACATTGTTTGAAGTCTTCGTAGGTACGGATACACTCAAAATCGTGATCTTTCCCAAAAGCTGTTTGCTCTCCGACTAATACTAAATCTTGCATAAGTTGCTGCTGGATGGCAACTGCGTTTCTTGACCAAGATTGAATGTCTCTGGTGATTTTTTTGGCGAAGGGACGAATCAGAAAGGATTTAATTCCCATGAAGGTGAGTATTGTATAAACTAAGTTTCTTCATATTCGTGAGCGCAGATTTATTTGGTTCGCCTACAGGACTAAATAAGTTTGGTTATTACGCAGCTTACTTAGCCTGCCTTATAGTGTAGTGAGCCTATTTGACCGAAATATTGTTTTCTGGATTCTTCCTCAAAAACTCTCGTAACCAACCTCTCACTTCCAAATATTTGATCTTACGACCGAGCGAACCCGCTGCTTTCAGATGAATAGTAGCTATCGAAAGTAAAGGACGATCAGGGCTCTTAATAAAGTCAATATCTTGATGTGGATAGCGATAATTCTTAAAATAATTGGTAATGTAAACATAATTTTCATCAATCTCTACGCGCTTGAGTCGCAGGGTGAATAGATACATTGCCAAGAGAACTAAAGTGTAGATAGCGGTTAAGCCAATACCAAAGACTAGATAGGAAACACCTGGAAATAAGCTGATTTTCATCACCCAAGTAGCAACTACGCAAGCTCCAATGAGCACTGTCCAAAAAGTAGGAATAAAAAATTTGTAAAACAAAGTCCAGTTCGATGAAAGTCTTGTCATAGTAGTTAAGTTCGAAGTTTGTTAGGGTAAATTTGATATTGTTTAAAGCCAGTTAGCTTCACATTTAGTCTAGCGTCTCGCTAATTCCTTGCCTTCCTCTTCCCACTCTTTTTGTTGTTTGGCGACCACACGCTTGGAAATCACAATACTAATTTCGTACAACACATATAATGGTACACCGATCAAAAATTGAGTGATTACATCAGGTGGCGTAATTGCTGCTGCTGCAATCAAAATTAAGACGAAGGCATGGCGACGGTACTTTTTCATGAACTCTGGAGTCACCAATCCTACTTTGGAAAGGAAAAAGACCAAAACAGGCAGTTCAAATACGATACCAATAGGTACTGTAAACATCGTCATATAATTGACATAAGAAGAAAAAGAAGCCGTGGAGGTAGCAATTTCATTGATCTCGAAACCTGCTAAGAAAGTTACAGCAAAAGGGGAAATGATAAAATATCCAAAACTGACGCCCGTGAGAAGTAGAAAAGAGCAAATGAAGACTACGCCACGTGCCGCTTTTCTTTCTTCATCATAGAGTCCTGGTTTAATGAATCGCCAAAACTCCCAAAAGACATAGGGAAACGCAACAACAAATCCTAAAATAATGGAGATTTTTAAGAAAGTGATGAATTTTTCCCCAAACTTAGGCGTAATAATTTCTATAGGTGGAGGAGACATACAATCTCCATTTGCATTGACTAAATGAACCAGTTGACAAATAATATCATAAGTAACAAATTCTCCTTTAGTTGGTGCAAAAATGAAAGCCGTTACCCAATCTTTTGCTAGAAACACTGCGATGGCCACAACTACCATAGCGATCAACGATCGAATGATATGCCAACGCAATTCTT
>JBCDFY010000092.1:0-25978 GCA_039176995.1 Bacteroidota bacterium | reverse complement strand
AATACAGCCGTTCATATCTGTTAAGGAAACGATGTAGCTGGTAATGGCCATAGGAGATCCAACTGCTACTATAGTTGTCGGTAATTCCATATAGTTGGTCAATTGCACGATTTTGATGTCTTGCCCAAAATTATCTCTTGCATAATTGGTTTCTTCATCGCAAGTGGAGTGAAAAACCACCTTATTTTTTAGCCAATGTCTTATCAAAAATTGGATAGGACGTTTTTTCCATTTGCTGCGCTGTAACATGTGTGGATCAAGATCGCCATGAATAGACCAAACAACTGGTTTTTTGTAAAAAATCATGTTGAGTATTGCGATGAGAAAAGACGCTGGGTAGAAAATCATGCTGAGATGCAATACGTCTGCTTTTCCAAGCCTATTCCAAGCGGCAAGAATTAGTCGGAGCGGAAAATAGTGGAATAAATTAGTGGTATAAATGACGTCTGCGTAGTTTCTTTTGAGCCATTCATTTCTAGGAACAGTAGCTGCCAAACCTCGCTCGGTAGAAACCACTTCGACTTCTGTTCCTTGCTGTTTTAAGGCTTTCGTAATCCAGTAAACGGTATTATCTGGACCACCCGTTTGAGCAGGAAAAAAGCTGCCTGTTGGGAAGAGAATTTTCATTGTTTCATTGAGCTTGAGAGAGGTTTGAGTTGACTTGATTTCACTTGATTGAGTTTATTGGGAGCAATTTTTTGGTAAAGTTCAAAGTACTGATTGGCGATTGCTTTGGATTGAAAACGCAACTTATTTTTCCGACCTGCTTCAATCAATTCTTGCCTTAAATCTGCATCCTCAATGAGCCTTAAAATACCTTTTCTAATCTCTTTTACTTCATATGGATTGACCAAAAGAGCTGCATCACCCGCCACTTCTGGCATGGAAGACAGATTACTCGTCAGCACAGGTCGTTCTACGCTATTGGCTTCAATGATCGGCATTCCGAAGCCTTCAAAAGTAGAGACAAAAGCTAGTAAATCGCAGTTTTGATATTGCTGGAGCATTGCTGCTTTTGAGATGTTGTAGGCGTTGCTGTATTCGATTTGATATTTTTGCAAATGCGACTTTTGCTCTTCATTTAGTTTGCCGACAATGGATAAGTGGCAAGGAATATCTACAAGTGCTTCAGTGAGCCGAAGGAGGTTTTTATTTTCTCCTGTCCCGATGTGTAAAATGGTTGGTTTATGGGTGTTGAAGGGTTGAGGATGAGGTTGATATATTTGGTCAATACTAATAGGGATTACTTTGATTTTTTTCGGAGAGCATGCAGTGTATTTGATGATATCTTGTTTAGTACTTTCCGATATAGCAGTAATGTACTGTGCTTTTTTTGTAGGTAACTTCAGATACAGCCAGCGCATTAAGACTCTCTGCCATCCTTGTTTTCTATCCATGAATCGACAGTCCAAAACAGTGAGTAGAACTGTCTTTTTGCGCATAAAAAGATTTAAAAAATGTACCTCTCCAGTGATGTGATTGATAGTCTTACTTTGACGAAAGGCAGCTTCCCAAATATTGGTGAATTTGGTGAGCCATCCATCGTTGTAGCGACTACAAATTTCAGTTTTAGCTTCGATTTGTTCAGATAATTGCTGACGGACTTCTTCAAAGATGGACTCTAAACTAAAGTCAAAACCTTCGCGTGGGCGTCTTTGGAAAAAAGTGACTTTTAGCATAGTTAAGGCTTAAGTGGAGAAAGCGTTGAAGGATTCAGAGTAGGTATTTTTATGGTCAAGCCGTCAAGAATCTGGTGGACACAATTTTCAATGGAATAAGCTTTTAATCGCTCATTTGCCCAATCAAAATTTCTTTCATACGACATCAAGAGCTGTACTTTTTGAGCTAATTCTGTTACATCGCCTTCCTGAAAAACCTCGAAGCGTTCCCAATCTTTAAAATCAGCACTGCAACCAACAAAGTTGCTAACTACTACACTACAACCTGCTTGCATGGCTTCATTGACTGTTGCACCCCAAGATTCTACTGATTTTTGAGCTGGCAGAATGAGCATATCCAAGGTTAAGTAGTGTTGAGCCATTTGAGAAGGCTTGACAAAACCTGTAAAAATGCTTCGCGTCTCGTATTTGTCGTAATATTGAGCTGCCAGCATCATCAAATTAGCTTGTGATTCGCCACTTCCTGCAAAATAAAGAACAACTTTAGAGCGCAAGGCAACGGGGAGATGATCCAACAATTCAAATAGGATTGCTGGATTTCTTGGAGGAATTAATTGCCCCGAAAACCCAATAATATAGCTGTCTTCTTCAAAGCCATAACCTCCTCTACTGATTTCTTTTTGGGTGCGTTTTTGCGCTTTTGTCAAATCATTGAAATGGTTCACTGTACAAAAACGAGCAGGTATTAGCTTCTCTTCTTCGATACCTTGATTCAAATAGTGTTGTTTATTCAATTGACCGATATAATAGAAGCGAGTGAAAGAGCGATAGAACCATTTGTGATATGGACTACGTTTTTTAGACGACGTTTCTTCCTGATTTTCGTAGCGTAAATGAACAGGGATATTTGCTTTCTTTGCTTCTAAAAGTGCTACTGCATTGAACTTATAAGCCAAATCTGTCAAGAGAATTGCTTGTGGTTGCAACTGCTTGATAATTGCTCTTATGCCTTTTCCTGACAAAGCATTCCACTTCCAAAATATCGCTTTGCGCTCGTTGCTCAACAACGTATGTGGAAAGCCTTCTAGGTCTTCTTTTGATTGCTCAAAAAAGGAGTGCTGCGTATTTTTCACCAAGTTTTTGCTTGCAAAAACTACATGAATCCCACTTGGCGAAGCTTTGTGTAATGCTTGCCAAATAGGAACGCGATAAGGGTCAGGATGAGTATCAAAGACTAAGAGTTGAATTTCCGAAGCTGCGGCAAATGATTCTAAGGAGTCATCTGCTTGGGTATTAGGTGATAGTGTCAATGTTTGTTCTCTTTACTAAGGGAATAGTGAATTATAAAACAACAATTAGAAGTGATTTCTATTTGATTATTAATGCTTTAAGTTCAAGGATTGTGTTTCGATGGATGTCTCTATTCCTTGAAATGATAGAAGATTTTAGGAAAAATGCTGTTGGTAGATTACTTCATTTATCCTATTTCGGAACGTTGTACCCCATTTAATCAAACTTTGTTTCCTTTTTTTCATCTTTCTGAAAACTTGCTAAAATTAAGCCGCCTGTAAAAATTGAAAAACCCAGAGAAGTGGGTTGTGCCCAGCCTGCAATCGCAATTTGTAGAAAGCCAAAACTCATCAAAATCCAAGGAAGAAAATAAGAGCTTTTAAGTCCTTTAAAACTTGCTAAAAATAAGCTAACGCCTAGTGAAACTCTGATTGCGATTAGCAGCAACCCCAATACAAAACCCATTTCTCCAATGATTCTTGCCCATTCTCCTTCGGCGATCAGAAATTCTTTTTTTCCTGTCAGAAAAGTACTGCCCACATTAGAACCCATACCGAGTCCATAGCCCAAAATGGGTTGTTCCCCTGCATTGAAAATAGCAGAAAAAAGTCCTCCTAAAAAGCGATCCCCAATAACACCACTCATGCCTCCCTCTTCTTCATTAGCACTTTCAAAGCGAGTGATGAAAACATCAATTCCTGTTTGAAAAAAGCTGAATTGGCTAAGCACTAAAAATATTAAACCAATAGCTAATAGTACAAAAATACCTTTGCCCAATGCTTTGTAATTACTTAAAGTGCAAAATGCACTGAATCCTAAAGTGAGCAAAACTTGAAAGAAATAAGATCGACTGATGGACAACGGAACGGCAATGATGATGCCGATACTTGCTGTGATTAGAATCCACTTTGGAAGAGTAGATTTGACTAACCAAAAATAGAAGGCAAAGCAAGCTGCCAAGCCATAAAATAGGGTGTTTCCATTGGTGAAAGAGAAAGTACCTGGTGGTCGGAAATAGCCTAGCGCACCTCCAAATCCAGCACCAGAGGCATCTGCTCCAATGCCTCGATTGACCCAAGCAGATTGTGGGCTGTAAAATTGTAAAATGACTAAAAGCGTCATTGGTAATACAAGCCACAGGATAAATTTACCAATCTTTTCTACATCAGTTTGCCGGAGGAGCGTTCCGACAATGAAAATCAGTGGAAAATGGAGTAATAAGGGGCGCAGACCATAAATTGCTACATAAAGATTACCATGCCCGAAGAGAAGACTGGCAACCATAGAGACAAGGCTGATAAGTAGGATGAGTACCAAATAAAAATTCCAATAAATTAGTCGATAATAGATACTAAAGAAAATAATGCCGATTGCAATCGGATCTCTTACAACTAATAATGGTGTAGATAAACTTGGCAAAAACCATTTGCGCAATGCGCCTTCGAATAACAGTAGTATAAAATAGACCCAAATGAGATTTTTTATCAGAAGAATATGCTTATTCTCAACTTCGTACTGCACCAATCACTGTATTTGATAATTCTTCTTCATACTGCTTCCAAGGTCGCTTTTCAGCACGTCTCAATGCTGCTTTCCCAACTATTTCCAGGATGGATTTATCTTGGATGATGTGCTCTAAACACTGCACAAGAGTGTCCGTAGAACCAGAAGAAATAATCCATCCATTTTTACCATTTTCGATTAAATCTGGTGCGGCACTTGCTTGGGTTGCAATCACTGGTGTTCCTTGTGACATAGATTCGGTGATGACCAATCCAAAGCCATCGAATAGGGACGGAAAGATCAAAAAATCGTGTTCGCGCATTAATTTCAAAAGTTCTTGATGACGCACATAAGGCAGCCAAGTATGTTTGGATAAATGTTCATCAAGTAGATCAAAATTATTAGTTGTTTTCGAGCCAACCAGTGTCAATTCTATTTCACTAGAAAACTTAGCAATGGCTTCAAATAAATACGAAAGTCCTTTCTGTTGCGAGAGCCGTCCAACGAATAGCGCTTTTAGTTTCCGATTTTTAGGAGATTGATAAGTTCTTGATTGATAAGTTTTTGGGAAGCCATAAGGTATGACTTGTATCTTTTTTAGCTTGATTGAAGCGTGTTGTAAGGTACTTTTGGTGAAGCTGCTTGCCACAATCACTTGATCTGCTAAACTTAACTCTTCGTCTTTTCGTCGAAGTTTCTCTGGTGAATCTTTAGCTGCATCTAGCGCAATACTCCAATCTGCATTGCGTTCCATTTCTTGCTGTATGAACGCGGCTTTAGCTTTCCAGTAGCCAGTTGGTAGATCATAGAAGGTAGAAAGATGATTTTTTTTTGCTTTTCTGAAGGTTTGAAGCGCAGTATCCTCATAGTTGTAAACTGCGTTTAAATCCTTAAATTGATCTAGATGACGAGCAACGTATTTATCCAAATTTTGAAAACAAGAATCAGTAGAAAAAATACCCGATTCGTGTGCTGTTAATGTTGGAAAACCGATTTTAGGTGCTATAATTCTTCCCACTTCAAACCAAGGATAATTCTTCGTTTTTTGCTCTAAAGAAGCATCATAAAAACGCCTCTTTAATTCTGAGAATGCCCCAATTTTTGATAATTTATCTAAAAAAGTATGCTCAAAAACAGCAACGCTTGTGAAGTATTGCGCTAAAATATTGCTATTCACAAAACCTTGCAATGCGTGACGAACATTAGCATTGCCAGTGGGATGTGAAACAATGATTTGTGTTGGTTTTTTCAATTGCTCCATAACATTTTCTGAGGAAGGGGTTGTTTGTTTAAAACTGCTTCAAAAAGTTGAAGATATTGCGTAATTAATTGGTTCTCATCGAATGATTTTATGCGTTCTACTCCCTTTACTAATTGTTGCTGCTGTAAATTTTTATCTGTAATTAACCTTTTCATTTGCTTGTATAATTCTTCCACATTTCCGTTTGGAAAAGTCAGACCTGCATCATCTACCAGTTCGGATAATGCACCATCTTTTGAAACAATGATGTTCTTTCTAGCAGCTAAAAGTTCTGTTGCTACACCGCCAAAAGGTTCTCCCCATTTGGAAGGCAAAACAGCAATTCTGCATAAACTAATTTGTTGGAGCAGTGCGTCTCCTGTGAGTACGCCCGTAAATTCGATTTGATCTCTTACCTTGAATTGTGCTGCTAACTTTTCTAAATTTTCTCGCTCTGATCCTTTACCAATAATGCAGAGTTTGTATTGCTTTTCGCCTCGATTGAGTTTTGCGAATGCTTCGATCAATGTATCTACGCCTTTTTCGCTAACAAGTCTGCCTAAGAAGAAGAAATCGAATTCATAATTTGTGTTAGTTAAAGTTTTTGAGAATCGTCCAACTGGAAAAGGATTATGAATTCTAATGGCGTTGGGAAGTGTTTGTTGGTTCAACATCCAGTCGGAAATAGCGACATTGGCAGAAGCGTAATGAAAAGCAACCCAACGTAGAATAATTACTTTTGCGAATCCTTTTAGAGCGGCAAGTGGTTTACTGGCTTGGAGGTGATATAAAAGAGAAGAGAAAGGACGCATTGGCACTTTTTGATCGTTGTGCCAGCCTACGCCATCAATGCAAGAAACTTGGTAGCCTGTATGTCGCCAAATAAATGTTTTTCTTAGCCAAAAACTCCAAAAAACGGCATACAAACTTGCACCATTAGAGAAGACTAAATCTGCTTCCCTAATGATTGCTTTTTTCTGCTGACTTGAAGGGTTTCGTATAATTTGATAAGCATCTGTATGTTCTTCTCCATCGTGTAGAATAGGCGTTATCAAAGTAACTTCGTGCCCTCGCTTGGCGAAGTGATAAGCCAAATTTTCAGCCATGGTTTCCATTCCCCCAACTAGAGGACGAAAAACGGGAGTGGAGAGTACGATTTTCATGTTTTGTTTGTGTTTATTTTGGGCACTTAAAACCGAGAAAACGCAGTTCAGATTAGGGCTGTATTGCAGCAGCCTTTTTCCAACCCAAGTTCTCAATTGTATTTACTTTAGGAAAATCTGTATCTGGAATTGGGACATCTAAAAAAGGGCAGAGTTGCTCCCAAGTTTCGCCTTTGGTGATGTCTAAAATTAATAAATTTTTCTCTCTTCCCTTAAAGTAAGATTTCACTTCTTGATGGTGATCATCATAAGCCTTGGAGAAAGTTGCTTTATCAAAATAAATGCTTCCATAGAGCTTCTTCCTTAATACTCGCACCTTCTTTTTGGGAGAAGGATTGACTGTTTTTTGAAACGCAGGATAGTTGGAGCAAGATTTCAACCAGTTTTCTTTCTCTCTGGTGGTTAAAATAAATTTTGAATTAGGAAATTTTCGATCTAACTTCTTGTAGTTTAAGGTGACGGGCGTATCCGAGAGTGCATCGTATTGATAGAATTTTCTCCTAATGTAAATCTGACCAAGAGCATGGAGGATGTGCGGAAAATGGAAGGCATTAAAACCTAATATATCTAATGCGTCAGTGAGACTAGAAGTACCAGTTCTGGAAAGTCCAATGCAGAAAATCTTCATGGTAGAGTGGTTTGTTTTGCTTGAGTTTGTAGTAAATCTTCTTGAAATTTCAGTGCAATGTCAGATAAAGAATAGCCTTGAACATTTTGAGGCAGCTCAGCTAAAATTGCTGCAAGTCTTCCTTGTTTATATTCTGCAATTGCTGGATTCGCAGTGATGCCAAATGCACTTTGAAGGGGCGTCAAACAGAGCACAGGTAAGCTATGCGAAAGTAGTGCTGCAACAGAACCGCTTTTGTCTACGAGGTTCATAGAAAGTGTCGTGATTCCAATATCTGCCAATTGCAAACGTCTGGAAACTTCTTCTGGAGTAAGATGATTCACTACCTTCACAGCAATGCTGTTTTGCTCACAAATCCTGATCCATTCTTTTTTCAATGCACCACTTTTTCCAAGGATGAGCAAGCGTGCTTTACGCTTTTTTTCTTGAGCAAACAGTTTGAATTCTTTGAGCAAAGCTCTCACTTGTTTGCATTCTCGAAGTATCCCGAAAGAAGCTAAAGTCAAGTATTCTTCTTCTTTTTCCACTTCGCTTTTACATAATGGGATATTAGAAAATAGTGGTAAAACAGAAGCAGAAATATTCAATTGGTGCAGTGCCATTTCATTCGTTTTGCTTTGCGTATGAACGAGTTCAGGGCGACAATTTTTAATCAGTCGAGTGATTACATTTTGCTGCAAAGACTTCAAAATGGAAGTTTTGAGATTATTTTTTCCTTGCCGACCAACCCATAATTCATGAAACAAAATTTGCCACTTTCTATCTTTCCCAAGTTCCCTGAAGACATGACTCCAACGAAAAGGTAAACCTTTATCATCAAAGGAAAAAGGGACGTATTGTAGGCTCAACCATTCTGGATTGAATTGCTCAATATAAAGTTTTGCCAATTGTTTTTTCTGCTTCAAAAGTATGGAATGAGGTAATCTGTAAGTGGGAATTGGAGTCAGTTGATCGTATTGTTTTTCCGTACTAGCTTTTTCAACTCCCTTGTCAAACACTGCGAGCAAAGCAACATTTTTTCCTTGGCGGATTAGTTCTCCCGCTAGCCGCCTAGTGTAATCACCTACGCCATCTTTTCCCTGTTCTAAAGAGCCACAAATGAAAAGTAGAGTCATATGACTTCGTGAATATATTCAGGAATAGTGATACGCAGAGTCTTGATTTTCAATGGAGAGCATTTCAAGAGTACCAGCCGAAAGTATGTAAAAAAGTGTGTCACGCAAAGCACACAGAGCTTTAATTTTCATTGGTTATTTCTGATTTTTGCATTTCCTTTTCCTCTTTTCTCACCTTTCATATTTCCAATTTCCAATTTCACCTTTCGTATTTCGTATTTCGTATTTCGTATTTCACCTTTCGTATTTCATCTTTCGTATTTCCAATCTTTCACATATCCAAACGCTCATAAAATCTCGCAAAAAAGCGTAGAATCTTACAAGTAAACACTTTCCACCTCACTGTCCACTCAGAAAACGGAGCAAAAACCTGTCCATTCACATTTTGCCAAAAAATAAAATCGGTCGCTCTGGGAGGATAGCCTTTGAAGAAATCAAGAAGGAATTTTTTATCCCACGGTTTGAGTCCCAAAGGATGTACCATGAGATTCAAACCATGTTGAAAACTCATAGCTTCTGGACCAATGGCAGACATAGGAACAGAGGTAATCATTGTTGCTAAATTCAGCGAATCCTGATTGGTGCTTAGTACAGGATATGTTCTGTCAAGCGTCCTAAACTTCGTCATATCGCCACTGTATTCGGCAAGTACCGCAAAGCATTTCTCCCAATCGCCAAGAAAGGCTTTGTGCTCTTGTTTCCATCCTAAAAATCCACTGTTGTAGTAACGATAAAGTTGATTTTTTACTGCAATGCCTTTTGCCGCGGCGGCTTTTTTCCAATGGAGTCGAATTGGGTGATTCAATGCCATGTAATAATTAATATCTTCACAAAGCGCGACGCCATGCTGCACCCATTCTCCGAAAAAAGACATTCTGTTCATTACTACAATATCGGCATCAAAGAAAAAGTATTCGTCTGCTTCGGGATAAAGCTCGTGGCAAAGATGGTGAAACCATTTAGGCTTTTCGTGTACCATGTGCAAAGAACCATCCATCGCGATTAACTCTATACTCAACTGTTCATTGATAGCATATGCTTTTCCATATTTTGATTCCTTTAGAGGTGTTAACCAACTCGGTAAATTTCCTCGATAGCCAACAACAATATGATCAAAATAAGTGCCATGTTTGACGATGGAATTCAGCAAAGCTGCCATGCCCAAAAAGTAGCGATTTTCAGCCAGCGTTGTCATTATTTTCACAGGAAAATGCTAGTTTTTAGCAAATTGAATTTTATCATTTTCTTCCTGTACTTCAAACCCAAATTCCTCTTTAAAAAGTGCGACACAGTTTTTCAACTGTTGATCGTTGGCGTTTTCATTTACATTGATCTGGAAGAGATTTGGGGTGGAATAATTTGGAATTTCAGGCATCTTTTTTTTCTGGTAAGAGACATCAGTCAAAACGTATTGCCGATTCATCAACTGAGCGCAAAACCAGAACCAGATGTCATCATTCGTAGAAGCATATTTGGAAAAAAGATCAATATCCCAAGTCGTTTTAGGCATACTTTTAGAAGGATAGAGTACACCTCCTGTTCCCGTTGGGAAAAGTAATTTACTTGGCGCAGGGATATTTTCTTGAGTCACTTCTTTTTTCCAGTCGTTGTAGGGGGCTATGCGATTATTGCTTGTAGAAACTAGGTGCGCGCGATGAGCAACAATGTATTTTTCGTTGCGATATTCTTGGTGTTTTTGATAGATTGTCTGCAGCCAATACGCTGGATAAATCACATCATCATCGCAAGTTACGATATTCTTTTCGGGGAAATCTTGCAGTGCATAGACTAGCTTTTTGTAAGACCGAACATCAGGGACGATTTTTAGGATAAGGTATCGTCTCTCTATCAATGTTGTGATGAATCCATCATGGAGTGCTAGTATTTCTTTGTAGGTTTTTTCGCAAACATAAAGCGTTATAAATTCTGGAATGACAGTTCCTTGAAGAATGGAAAGTAAGACATATTTGACTTTATGAATTCGAGTTGAAAAGGTAGTGAAGCTAACAATTGTTCCCGTTGTTTTCAGTTCTGCTTGCGCTACTTTTTCCAGTAAAGATTTCTGCTTCAGCCAAAGTGCCAACATCTTCTTTCCTGGATTCCAAGATTGTCTAAGTCGGAGGTATAACTGTCCTAAGGTCATAATTTGTAAACGTAATTTAAAAAGTGAATGATTCTGTAAGTCACACCAATACAAGCAGAGAAAATGGAGAAGTACAAGATACCTGCTAGAGAAGAGTAGTCGAGGTTGAGGAGAATCAAAATTTGACCAATGATTACCGTCGGAATGAAAAAAACAGGATTGGGTACGATTCCTTTAGATACAATCAAGGAGTTCATGCAGGAACTAAGCATAGCAATGCAACTCGCGGTGGTCATCAAGAAAATTTCGGTTTCCAAGTTCCTATATTTTTCTCCCAGAACAAACAGTGCTGGTTTTGGGAAAAAATAAACTGCGCTGATGAGAAGAAAACAGACCAAAGCAACCATTGCGATGGACAGAAAGAAATTTTTGCTTAGACTACTTCGTGTGCCTTCGATTTTGGCGAAGCGAGGAACTAACAAAAATTCAAAAATAGATTTGACAATCGTCAGCAGAACCATCAATCGCCCAATAGCACCGACTTGTGCAATGTATTGCGCATTTCCAAAAATGGAGACTAGCCAAATAATGATTTGTCCTGAAAAGGCATAGTAAATCGCGCCTGGCAAAATTCTTTTGACGAGTTTGAGGATATTTTTTTGTACTTCGGGAGAAATTTGAGCGTTGGCTTCGCTGTATTTTTTTGATCGTTTTCGGATTTGAAAGTTGGCCCAAATTTGTGGTAAACCTGCTGCTAAGATGGCAATATACGCCCAAGGAAAGACAAAAATGGTAAGTCCCAATAATCCCAAACGTCCTAGATTGCTCCCAACTTGTATTTTTTGAAGACTAACGATGTCTTGATGTAACTTAGGCGTGATTTCCAAAATTTTACCTGAAAGGGCAGAGAAGAAAGCAGGAATAAGCGATAAAATTAGAAGGACAGCAGTCAACCAACTTGCACCATGATGGAGCAGTAAATACAATAAAATCGGCACTGCAATAGTCAAACTTCCAACCGCAAATCTTTTCCTCAAATGTATGCCTGTCGCTATGACGCTACCTAGTTTACTTCGGTTGCCCCAAACTTTTCCGCCTTCTGATAAAACGCCCGAAGCAATTCCTCCATCCGCCAAAACCGTCATTGTTCCAAGCATCGTATTAGCAAGGGTATAAAGTGCATATTCTTCCGTTGGTAAGACTCGAATGACCAAAATTCCACATAGAAAACCAATGCCTTGCACTGCGATTTGAGCAAAACCTGTGAGCGTGGTGAGTTTGCCTAGCGCAAGCCATTTGTTTAAATTTTGAGTCTGAATGAATAGTTGAATTTTTTCTTTAATTCCTAAAAAATTTTACTGGTATATATCTTTACTAGGTTGTTGGAGAGTATCGAAAATGCCAGAAATGATGAGCGTTTTTCCTTTTTTTCGATAATAAAGGCGATGATTTTTTCCTAAAAGTACGAATCTAACGGTTTTTCTTTTGGGAACTTTGCGTCCAATAGTTGGGTGTGTTTCTATGATCGTTATTCTGTCAAATACCTTTTAAACGAAACGATCAGCGGCCTCTTTTTGAGTAATTTTATTCAAGATATTCTGAGATGTCTTTCAAGTTATTGAGTGCGTACTTGTTCCATTTTATTACAGCCATCGGGACATGGTTTTTACTGCTTCTTCATGAGAAACTAAGTTCTCTTCCAACTCACTAGCAGCTAAGTCTCGATCTAGTTGATTTTCTTGATCTGGAGTTAGAGCCGCTACTTCTTGCCGCGATTCTAAAGTGATTTCTTCAACTAAGTCATATAACTTCTTCAAGAGCTCGGGGCTTTTTATACTCGCAATCATTTCGATCATTCCTCTTTTTAGTTCTAATGTGTTCATAATCGCCATAATTTCTTGAACAAAGAGAGCTATAATGCTTGATGTTATCTTCTAGTTTATCGAAGAGAAGTGGTGTCAATTTGAACTCTGCTCTATTTTCTTAAAATACCCATGCTTCAAGGCTCGTTTATACACTTTGCCTTTTTTCACGCCATTGAACACAATAGTGGGCTTTATGAGTTTGCCTTCCTCGCGCAATTGTTCCACCAATTTCAAATCTTCTTTTTCCGTCACGCCAACTCTTGCTAGATAAAGACTTGCATTCGCAAATTTAGATAAACTAATACTATCGCTTACCAAACCAGCAGCAGGCGAATCTAAGATAATAATGTCGTACTGTGCTCTTAGTTGTTTTAGTAATGCTGGTAAACGTTGATTCATCAGCAATTCAGAAGGATTTTGAGGAATTGAACCACTGCCAATGTAGTGCAACTGTGGATGATCTTCGTAGGCGTGAATGAGTTCGTCTGCTTCTACTTGTCCTACCAAGTAATTACTTAATCCAGCAGGTGGACGCTTTACTCCTAAATAGCGCAACATTTTTGGATTGCGCAAATCACAATCTATTAGCAAGACCTCTTTGCCCGAAAGTGCGTAGCTAATTCCAAGGTTGATGCTGGTGAAACTTTTGCCTTCATGGATGGAAGTAGAAGTGACGACAATGACTTGATTATTAGCTTCTTCCAGGAAAAAATTTAGGTTGGTGCGCAAGGAGCGAAAGGATTCTGCACTGGGCGAATGTTGATCTTCGCGAATGGCAATTTTACTTCCTCCTTTCGCATTCACCAAGCTACCCAAAATAGGAACTGTGGTATAAGACTGCACTTCTTCTTGATGCCGCAAACGCTTATCAAAAAGTGTAAACAAAAGTAAAATGCTATAAGGCAAAAACAGACCACCCATTGCTGCACCCAATAGAATGCTATTCTTTTTAGGCGACACTTGTCCCACCAAAAATGGGGCATCAATAACTTTTGCATTTTCTGCTACTGCTGCGATGGAGATAGCAGCTTCCTCTCGTTTTTCGAGTAAATACTTATACAAATTCTCTTTGATGACTTGTTGTCTTTTTCGATCTAACAACTCTCGTTCTCTTCTTGGAGTAGCGTTGAGTTCTGTGAGGTAAGCACGATTTTTGGCTTCCAGTTCTTTTTTACTGGAGCGCAATTCTTGTTGATTTTTCGCAACTTCTTCCTGTATCATCACGCGCAAAGAAGTGATGCGATCATCTACTAATTTTACGGTTGGGTAATTATCCGTGACGGTTTGTTTCAGTCTATCTTTCTCTTGCAAAGTATTGTTGTAATCTATAATCAAGCCAGACAAACCTCTGTGCTCTACTCCAAAATCAATGAGTGGAAAGAACTGATATTGGTTACTATCCAAAGCATTATTAATGTAGTTCATCATGTTTTGCTGGATGTCTATGTTGACCAATTCGCGCTCGAAGTATCCAATTTGAGCTTTGAGGTGTGGTAAATCCGATTTGTAATCCAAACTTAGGTTTTCTTGCGTTTTGTAGCGTTCCAATTCTGCTTCGGTAGCATTCAATTCCTTGGTGAGCAATGCGATGCGTTCGTCAATGAAGGTGAGTGTATTTTTCCGATTTTGACTTTTGTCTTCCAGCGTGATTTTATTGTATGCTTTAACGACTTCTGCTAATATTTCTGCTCCTCGCTTGGGCACTTCATCTTTGATGTACAAATCTAATAGTGTTGGTTTTTTTGAATCATAATTAGCAGAGAATGCACCTAAATAGCGTTGTGTACTATTTGCTAAAGTGCTGATTTTCAGTAGATAAGTAATGTCAGTGTCCAATTCATAGGGCATTTCATTTCTTTGGAGCAAAAAAGTACCATGCGAAGTATTCAAAGGGACGCCAAATACACCTTCTACTTGCTCATCTTCATCTAACTGTAAGCGATAGGAAGAAGTATTTAAAATTTGAAATGGATAATTTTGATTCCCTTCTGGAAAAGTAGAATTGGCTAAGTTAACTGGGCTATTGTCATACAAATCCACCAATCCAAAACGATCGTCCCGCAGTAAGCGGTGTTGAAGATTCAAGGAATCTACCACTGCTTGCATCAAAGCACGAGAGTGTAAGATTCGGGTATCTTCATAGATTTTTGGTTCGGTACTCATTTCTAATATCTCCTTTTGCAGTGCTTCTCTCGTTAAGCCATTTCTTTCGTTGTCTTTGATGAGAATTGTTGTTTGCGTTTCATAAACTGGTCGAACTTTCTTTAAGTAAATTGAAGCCACCAGCACCGACAAAAAAACAGATGCCCCTATTATGTACCAATACTTCCACAAAGGGCTTAGTAAACGATCAAAAGCGATGGGGGTTTGTTGTAGTCGAGAAGGAGCGGAGGATGTCATGAGTACGCTATGAAATTATAAGTGAAAAATGGATAGCGATCGTTTCATCGCTACTTATCTGCTAGTAATAATAATGAAAGTTGCTACACCAATCAAAGTCTGAATACCTGTAACGATAAGCGAAGAATATTCTGCTACACTATCGCGAATAATTGCTTGCTTATCCCTTCTTGGCTCTATATAGATGACATCTCCCTGTCGTAAGTAGTAATAATCAGAGCGAATGAAACTGGTGGACTGTAGATTGATCGTCTCAAAGGTGCGTTGACCATTTTGTTCCCTGATGATTAGGATATTTTTTACATTTCCATAGGGCGTTATATCCTTTGCCATTCCAAGTGCTTCCAGCAAACTTACTCGGTCAGAAGTGATGGAGAACGTACCTGGATTATTGACTTCGCCGAGGACAGACACGCGAAAATTGATGAGGCGCATACTTAGACTTGGGGCTTGCAGATACTCTTTCAGTAGATTCTCGACAACTACTTTTGCTTCATTGATGGTTTTTCCTTCCAGCTTGATTTTGCCCAAAACGGGAAAATCAATCAAACCTTCTTCATCCACTTCATAAGTATTGAAAGCAGAGGCACCTTGTCCCAGACTACTGCCTGCCGAAGCAATATTAAATGGTTCAACTAACTCTTGCTCAAAGCTTCTAACGGTGATGGTGAGAATATCGTTTTTTTGAATAATTAAGGGTTTAATATTCGTGATATCAATGACCGTAGAATCAATTTGTCGAGCCACTTTTCCATCGTTTCGGAAATAGAGTAGTTCGTTGTACGAAACACAACTGCCCAGCATTTGTAATAAAAAAAGGAGCAGCAGAAAATGTTTTATCATGCTGTGTTTATTATTGATTTGTTCATCTGTTGAATGTTTAGTTTATAACGTATTTAAGTTGATTTGATTCAATAAATAAACAATCCAACGAATTTGCAAATATAACACATGGCTTCGCCTATGAAAAGTCGCATGGATTTTTCGATTAAAAATGAGTGAAATACGTCTTAATAGCTAGGTTTATCAGTTAAGGCTAAAAAGGATATACATTGTTAGCATTTTGGAATTAGCTCTCATGTCATTCTAAGACAACCATTTTCATCGTTCTCTCAGCTTCTGCTGTGCCTATGGAGATGAGGTATATACCTTGATTCAATTCTTCAAGTGGAAGCTCGAAATTGTTTGTTCCAGCTTCGAGATTGAAGTAACTTTTCTGTTGCACTATTTGACCTTGTACATCCCGAATGATGAGTTTTAGATCGCTTGGTTGCTGCAAATGTACTTTCAAATTTGTTTGCTTCCGAAGTGGATTCGGAAATATTTGTACCCCGAATCCTTTCACCGCGATTTTTTTGTCCTTACGAGGTAAATCAATGATGGAAATATCATTTTCATTAATGATAATGGTGACATTCACGCTGGCTTCGTCTACAAATTTAGAAGCACAATCTCCAATATCGCCATATTCTACAATGAAACCGTCAATAGAGGGATTATTTCTACTGAAATCATTCCATTTTCCGATTTCGCTTTCATCGAAAAAGTTGAGCAGGTCGAAGACGAAATGAGCATAATCTTCATTACCCAAGTTATTAGGTTCTACTCCAGAAAATCTACTCACTCCCCAATTAGAATAAGTTCCTTCAATGGGCATTCCTTCCTCATCTTCTCCTAGCCAAAAAAGTAAGCCTTTGCCATTTTCATCGCGTCCTTCGGGACCTGTCACCCATCTCCATTCTCCTTCTATTGCTGCATCAGATGCTCCAATCCAGCCATTTCCTCTTAGGCGTTCAAAAATAAAATCATTTTCTGCTTGAGAAGTGATTGTAGCTAAATAACCTTCGATGCCATTGATTTGGCGAGCCGCTGCTCTTCTTGCAGCGTCGTCCCAAGTTGTACCAAACGGTACATATTCATAAAAGTGTTCTGTTTGTTTAAAATATAGTGCTGAATTTCTTGACTTGGCGATATAAGTCAATTCCAGTGCGCCATCAAAATCTTCGGAAGGCGTAAAAGTGTACGTGCCATCATTATTATCCGTTAAAGTGCCATTTTCGGGATTGAGGAGTGTTAAATCTTGTATCTCAAGTGATGAACCATCAGAAGCGGTATCATTTGCCAGCAATTCCTCTTCTGTCAGCACAATGCTACCATCTTCGGCTGCAGTTTTATTGAGAACATCGTTGCCAGCTACAATAGAAACGAAATCGGGGTTAGGTTCAAAGCTAACTTTCACATTAAAAGCAGATTCATTGCCCGCTTCATCAATTGCTGTCACTGTAATTTCTGCATCTCCTGGTTCTTCAAATTCTGTTTGGCTGAGCTGGATGTCAATAAATGCTGGAGGCGTACAATTGTCAGAAATGGATAAGCCCAAGTCTTCAAAAGTGAGCATAAATTCGTTGCAACGATCTAAAATAAAAGTGGATTTTTCGCTTGTAAGAGATTGAATTTCAGGCTTTTCTGTATCAGAAAGTGCAGTGTATAAGTAACTGGCGGTGGATTCATTACCACTTCGGTCGATTGCCGTGAAACTGACTGAATAAGTGATCGTATTGTCTCCATTGATGGATTCTATGCCACTGATGGCATCAATAATTACTGGATTTTGATCACAATTGTCTCTCAATTCTACATTTACAGACGGTTCATCCCCACAAAGGAACAACTCGTCAAAAGTTAAGTCTGAAAGCGCAATTTCAGAACCATCTGCCAACCTCGTGAATAATTCTGGACCTTGAATATCTACTTCACAACTATTCAATTCGGCTTCGCTAATGGTCTCTACTTTCAGAAAATTTTCTGTTTGGGAATCATCAAATTGTACGATTACGATTCTATTTTCTTCTCCAGCTACAAAAAGCGGACTGATGTCAATTTCTGCAATGGAAGCGAAAATTCGAGCATCACCACCTTCGATATATGCGCCCTCGGGATGTACGGAATTAAAGACATAAGCACGTGCACCGTCATCTACTTGATAGAAACGAAGGATAAAAGATTCGTTGATATTTTCTACAAAAAAGGAGGTTTGAAAGTAAGTAAAATCCAAGACGGTAAAAGAAGTATTCAGCGTAGAACGATCCAATCGCCAGCACAGATCACCATCTTTATCAATAGGTGCAGCCTCCCAATCCGTATCGTCTTGCGCAGGAATTATTGCGTATTGAAAGCCACCTGGATCACCATGAATCGTTTGTCTGCCACCTGTCAACTCGTTTAAAATATCAACTACTGGTGGATCATTAGGTCCAGGAACGAAGATTCCTTCTCCTTGTCCGTGATGGAGTTGCCAATTGATATTAGATTGGGCAAAGAACATGGAAAAACTGAATAATAGAGGTAGTGTGAGCAGCAACTGGTTTCCAAGTTTCATTTGAATAGTATGTTGTGCGCCGCCGTTTTTTGGAAAGTAGCAGCAATGAAAGAAATTCTGGGTCTAGTTTTCATTTAGTTAGTGGAAAAATACAACACTGCTAAGTTAAAACCTAACGAGAGAGAAAATCAAAAAAAGGAGCCTTTATGTTCTGAATGGTAGGAATTATGTTCTGAACGGTCACTTTTGGGAAATTAAAATTAGGTGTGTAGCTCCTACTACGCATTTGTTGAAAATCGGTGGCAAAATGAATTCTGATCTTTGCTTCTTTCAACTCATAGCGGCATTGAGTCCATACAATTTCAAAATAGTGTACTCTGATCTTCACTCCTAGACACTTTTTTATTTTCTAGTCCGCTCGCCGCCTGACGGCGGCTCGCAAAGGGTTTTTAGGGCAGAAACAGATTGATTTTGATTCAAAATCAATCTGTTTCTGCCCTAAATCCCCTCCCTTTCGCGCCGAAAGCGCGAAAGAAAAAAAGTGTACAGGAGTGAAACTCTGATCACTAGATATAAGCACTACAAAACCACAAATCTAAGATTCTGTTGTCCAGTTTCAGTTTTCACTGAAAGGAAATAAACACCTTTATCCAAATGATTAAGATTTAGATCAAACTTATGCGTTCCAGCTTCAATTTGACGATGGTGCTTGGTATGAACAACTCTAGAGTTTATATCACAAATTTCGATAATTAAATTGCTGGAAGTCAGTAGGTTAAGTTGGAGGCTGGTTTGTCCGTAAAATGGATTAGGATAGAGCTGAACATCCAGATGATCTGGCTCATTTGAGAAGGAGATATTATCATTTGGCGAATCATTGATATTGGCGATAGCGTTGACAATGACTGTACAAGTTGCACTTTCATTTCCGTCGCTATCCACGGCAGTAATTGAAATTTGAAAAACGCCAGGTGTTGTGATTTCGGTAGGCTCATAAATGAAAGTCAACTCTTCCCCATCGCAAGCATCTTCTGCTATCGCTGGAATATTTTCCCCTACTTCAGGCACGAAGACAGGTTCGTCCAAATCATTCAGATTAACAATGATTGGGGCTCTTGGACATTCTGTAAATACAGGAGCATCATCATTCGTCACGCTCAAATAACGGACAGAATCTGCGCTAGTATTGCCAAAACGATCAGTTGCGGTATATTTTACTGTAATCTCAGAAATGTCATTACCATCAGAATCTTGAAGCAAAGTACGAATGTTGCTCGTTCGTAAGGGCACTACATCTTCATCGCAGTTGTCCATTGCAATGAATCGAATGTAAGAGTCGAGTGGACTAACTCCACAGGAATTGATAACAGAAGTATCTACCATAATCTCTGAAAAAGGAATGGTATCTCTGATCGTTATTTCTTCTCCATTTTCTTCAATCGCCGTGCTGCTAATAGCAAAAATCTTTGGGGCTTCTGCATCGAGAATACTGTAATTATAGGTAGCTTCTGTAACATTACTCTTCGAGTCTGTTGCTTTAACCCTCAAATCGATATCTAAGGCACCGACCCGCAATGTGCTATCTATCGTTACTTCCAAATTCGGATTTGGATCGCAATCGTCTATCAGGACTAAATCGGTAAATGGTACTGCTGCACAATCATAAGTTGCTTGTAGAGCTTCCGAGAGGAGTACTCGCGAACCATCGGTCAAAACAGCAAATATTTGGGGTGCTTCATCTGCTAAGATGATATATTCATAACTCTCTTCTGTTTGATTGTTGTTAGTATCTAACGAATTGATAATCAGATTAAAGCGTAAAGAACCATCTTCTAATAAAGTGCTATCTATTGTGATCTCTAGACTTGGATCAAGATCACAATTATCTGCGACTTTTATATCTAAAAAGGGTCGTTCTCCACAGCTATAAGTCTCTTGCAAAAATTCCGAGAGTAGGACTTCAGATTCGTCTTCCAAAGCTGCTAGAATGACTGGAGCTTCATCATCCGCATCTGTAATAATAGTGAAAGAGGCAGTGGCTACACAGTTAGGATTTTCCGCTTCACGAGCGAGAATTTCATAAGTTTTGGGAAGCAGATTGTTAAAGACATTGCTGCTTTGAAAATTTGTACCATCAATAGAGTATTCTAATACTCCATTAGCGCCAGAAGTCAAAATAATCAAAGAACCCGAAGCATCTCCTAGACAACTGGCTGCTTGACCCCCCACATTATCAATCGCCAAATCGCACGGTAATCCTTCAATGAAAACTTCTACAGCACAAACACTAGAATTACCTGCTGCATCGCTTACCATGACATTGACTATGTTACTTCCTGTTCTGGTAATGATCGCAGGTTCAAACTCATAATTAATTTCGCTGCTACAATCATCGAAAGCAAAAATATTGAGGTTGTCTTTGTTGGGAATGAATGTCCTTGTATCGTCTAATGCAAAACGTACCGAATTCAGGGAGCAGTTCAATTGTGGAGCTTCGGTATCTGCTTCTATGATATAAGTATAACTTTTTTGGTTGATGTTGCCGTTAATGTCTTCTGCGGTAATGAGCAACCTACTAACGAGCGAGCCATTGGTATCAAAAGTCGTATCAATTGTTATAGTCAGGTCGGGATCAGGGTCACAATTATCTTCTACTAAAAGTTCTTCGTAGGGTAGGGGAACAGCAGTGGTGGTACAAGGAAAAACGTCTGTCCTGAAATCGGAGTTGATAGGAATGGTGTCTCTTATAGTACTGCCTTGTACAGAGCGAGCAACCACTCTGCTAATAACAGGCAGTTGCCGATCCTCACCTCCATCAACGTAAGAATAAACTTCCTGATTTTCATTACCACTGGCGTCTCGAACGGTGTAATCTATGATAATGTTTTGCGAACCATCAGGATTTAGGGTCAGTGTGGTGACAGTGTTGATTGATGGTTCGGGATCACAATTATCTACTACTCTTACACTGTCGAAAGGTTGTTCATTACAATCAAACCGTTCCTGAATCAATTCAGAAAGTGGTGCTTCTGTGCCATCTGGTAAAATACCGAACATTCTTGGAGGTTCACGGTCTTCGCCACCATCAATGTAGCTATAATTCTCTCTACTTACATTACCACTTTTATCTCTTACCCCAAATTGAATAGCAACCGTAGAAGTACCGTCTCCGTTTTCTGAGGTTTCAATTCTTCGATTGAAAGAAGGCTTTGGATCGCAATTATCAATCGCTCTTACGTCTACAAAGGGTTGTTCTCCACAGTCGTAGCGTTCTTTCAGCAATTCAGAAAGCAAAACTTCTGAACCATCTTCTAGTATGCCGTACATTCTTGGAGGTTCGGTATCGTTGGCACATTCGTTGACCTCTTCGTCAGTAATGACTGCGGCTTTTAGGAAGTTTCTAGTTTGAGAGTCATCAAACTGGACTAATACAATCCTGTTGACGCCAACAACAAAGAGTGAACTTAAATCTACATCTTTGGGCGTAGTGAAAAGACGCGCATCTCCTCCTTCAATGTATGCTCCTTCTGGATGTGCAGAGTTAAAAACATAAGCCCGAACGCCATCGTCCACTTGGAAGTAGCGAATAATAAAGGAAAGATTAGGGTTGAGGACGTTTATGACCGTTTGAAAATAAGTAAAATCCAAAGCAGTAAAGGAATTGTTCAGAGCAGAAATATTCAATCGCCAGCATAGGTCGCCATCTTCATCAATAGGCGCAGTCTCCCAATCTGCATCATCCACAGGTGGAATTTCTGCGTATTGAAAGCCTCCAGGATCACCATGAACGGGTTGCCTACCACCCGTTAGTTCATTCAAAATTTCTGTGATTGGGGGATCATTTGGTCCTGGAATAAAAATCCCCTCTCCTTGTCCATGATGGCGTTGCCAAATGATATTGGACTGCCCGAAGAGAAAAGAGACACTCAAAAAAAGGGATACAATAATTAGCGATGGCTTGTTAGTTTTCATTACGTGAAAGTTGATGATGTGAACTTCTGTTTTGCGTCAAGATGGCGCACTTTTTTAAATACGGGTAGGTAAAAATTCATGAATGAAGGGTGTCTTTTTGTTTTACGGCTTTTGTAGGAAAATGATTGTTGGCTTCGGGTAAATATTTTGAAGAGCTAAAGCTAGAGGACGAAAATGCTTATAATAAATAGTATTGTTGTCAAAAAAATTATGGTGGAAAAATCCAAGGCTTCGTTAATTTCAAATTAAGTGGGTATCGAGTCCATCCAAATCCAGAATAAGTCGCTCTTTGCAAATAGTTGTGCAATTTATTACGTACATTAACAGTGGTTATTCACAAAAAAATTATGTAGCCAAATTGAGATACTGAAAATCAATCAATTAGTCTTCACAAATATTGTTCGTGAATAAGGTCTAATACGAGAATACTTTGCAAATGATCTTGACAAAGATTGGTGCATCCATATTCCTATAGATGCACCCTTATCCAACTTATTTGCTCTAAATTATTCTTAGTTCACTCATTGTGTGATCACTACTTTTAGGGTTTGCTGCGCACTTGCTGTACGAACAGCAATAACGTAAACGCCAGTAGCTAAGCCATCTCGATGAATCACGAAGGTATTCTCTCCTGCACTTCCTTTCAAAGAAAGTGACTTCACAATGCGTCCACTCATATCTCTTATTTCAATACTGACTGTTGCCTCCGTTAGAAGATTCACTTGTAAATTTGCTTCCATTTGGAATGGATTTGGTGCAACATTAACTTCAAAGTCCTCTTTAATGGAACGTTCTTCCACTGCTTCAAGACGGACAATTTCAGCTGCCCCAGATGCAAAATTGACTGTAACAATCGCTTCGTCAGTAAAGTTAGGGGCACAACCATCCACGCCGCCATATTCTACGACATAGCCAACTACGGAAGATGCACCAATCGGAAAATCATTCCACGCTCCATCTGTCAAAAAATGCGCATAATCTTCATCTTCTCCATTGTTAAATACGAAATTATTGGGTTCTCCATCTGCCCAATTACTATATTGTCCCTCTGTGGTAACACCTTCTATCCAAAAAGTAGTGCCTGCTTCTGGTCCAGTTACCCACTTCCAATTTCCTTCTTGTTCCACATCAGATGCACCCATCCAACCTTGACCTTCTAGTTTGGATAGAATAAAATCATTTTCTTCTTGAGAAGTTACCGTCGCTAGATAGCCATTCAGTCCATTCAACGTTCTGGCTTCGGCTGCTACTCTAGCATCTTCCCAAGTTGTACCACCTGAGAATTCACTTGTTCCAGTGATGACAGCATCATCCATTTGCCAAGAATAACCACAGCCAGTCAAATTTCCACCATTATTTGTAGTTTCATCTGATAAGAAGCGGAATGCAACGAAGAAGGTAGACTGATTTGCTGCTACGGAAGAAATATCTATGTTGACAATTTGTGGATTATCTTCACTACCAAAGGTATTAGCTTCTACGCCAGGGAAAACCTCAAAGGAAGTCCAATTCTCTAAATCAGTGCTTACCTCAATGGTTGGACGGTCATTAAAACTTCTATAAAGTGTTTGGAATTGCAAAGAAACACTTGTTAAATTGGAAGCATCCAATTCTGGAGAAACCAACCATGCTTCCTGATTCTGCTGGCTACAATTCAAATCGGAATCGAATAGCATCCAACCATTGTCCGCTGAGGTAGAATTGATGGGTTCTACCGCGAAATCGCCACTAGGTCCTGAATTCGTCCAAAACCAGTTTGCCGTTGCTTGTCCATCGCCTTGTCTTTCTTCTGCTGTCCAACCATTAGGAAGTCCTCCATTGAAAGATTCCGTTAGTATAGTTTCTTGAGTACCTGCAAAAGGAACAAATTCATAATAGTGTCCCGTCCCTTCAAAATAGAGGGACTCATCCTCTGACTTGGCGACGTAGCTTAGTTCAATGCTCGCCGTACCTGCATCTGCTCTAGTTAAAGTATAGCTGCCGTCTTGATTATCGGTCAGTGTTCCTAAACTTGGGTCAACTAAACTGATATCTTGAATTTCAAGTGTTGCACCATTAGACGCATCGTCATTTGCCAATAAATCTGCTGCTGTAAAAGTGAAAGGGTCGCCCGCTTCTTCGATGACATCATCTTCTGCTGTCACGGTGTAGAAAGCTGGATTGGCTTCTAGTACAAAATCAATGCGTTGAAAACCTTCATTCCCTACTTCATCTATTACTCGGATACCGACCGTATATTCACCTGGCTCTACGATTGCATCAATAGTGGTGAACGAATTAGTACGAGGTTCAAATTCAGTGAAAATCTGAATTTCAACACTGATGTCTTCATCAGGTGTACAATCGTCCGTAATGCTCAGACCTAAAGTTTCGGCACTAACTGGATATTCTCCGCATACATTCAAAATGTCATTCACAGATGTTCCTAGATCAGACGTTATTTCAGGAGCCGCTCCTGCAGGAATAAACCACGTCTCGATAGTGATTGAATTTTGATTGTCAGAAGCATCCGTTGCCGTGTAGATGTAATTGATTTGTCGACCTCTAAAAGTGATCGTAGTGAAAATTTCACCATCACCAATATCTCTAGTTGTAGTATCTCTAAATTCGATGATTTCTCGCTGAATATCCACTATTGGATTAATATCGCAATTGTCAGTAACGGAACTTGCCTCGTAGCGAGCTGGAAGTTCATCTACGAGAGCGCAAGGATCAACTACTTCTAAAGGTATATTTTCTGCATCTGGAAATTGAGGGGCTTCCGTATCTACTTCAATGCCAACAATAACGGTCTGTGCATTAGAAATACAAGTTTCATCACTAGCATCGCGAATGACTACGTTGTATTCACCCGCTGGAACGCTTAAGAAAGATGCTGTTCCAAAAGTTGCGCCACCATCAATAGAGTATAAAGGTTCTTCAGTACAAGAACCACAAGCCGCATCAATTTCTATGGCACCAATTTCTGAACCATCACAAGGTTCATCAGCTACAAATACGTTCTCAATAGAAATATCACATTCATCTACTCCTTCGCCAATAATCGTTTCCACTTTCAGATAATTCGCGGTCTGCGAATCATCAAACTGCACAATTACAATTCTATTTTCTTCTCCTTCCACAAAAAGAGGACTAATATCCGTTTCTGCAATAGGTGCGAATAATCGAGCATCGCCTCCTTCAATGAACGCATTTTCAGGATCTTGCAGGGTTCTAGAGTTGAAAACATATGCACGTGCCCCATCATCTACCTGATAGAAGCGAAGAATGAAAGGTGCGCTGGCATCTGTCACAAAAATTGAAGTCTGGAAATAAGTGAAATCCAAAGCAGTAAAGGAAGCGGTCAGCCTTGAACGATCCAATCGCCAGCACAAGTCACCATCTTCATCTAACTGCGCGACTTCCCAGCCTGCATCATTGGCATCAGGAATATCTGCGTATTGAAAGCCTCCTGGATCACCATGGATGGCTTGTCTGCCACCCGTCAATTCATTCAAAATATCACTCACTGGTGGGTCATCTGGGCTAGGTGTGAAAATCCCTGCTCCCTGTCCTTGATGGACTTCCCAAGTGATGGATTGTGAAAATGCAAAAGAGATGCCGAGCAGAAAGATAAGTGTAAAGAGCGACTGTGTTTTTTTTATCATTCTAGTGTGTGTTAGAATCAAAAGGTGTGTACCCCAAATTGTACTTTTACTGAAAAATGAATGAAACAGCACACTCATCTCTCTGCTTTTTCAAATCGATCGGGTATCGAACCCGATTGATTTGATCAGGGTTT